>JBGPGM010000154.1:0-5902 GCA_041483855.1 Phycisphaerae bacterium
ATCCGCGCTGCCGCATCGGCATCGACGCCCCGCCCCCTTTCATGGACCAGGCCGACTACGTCCTGGGCCGCCTGAGCCCCGAGCAGGAATCGGCCGTGGACCCCTCCCTGGAACGCGCGGCCGACGCCGCGGAAGTCTTCATCGCCGAAGGGATCGGCGCGGCGATGAACGGATTCAACGTCAAGAACAGTGCACCGGGGGGCGATGCCCCGGCCGGGCCAACGATCGATATTGAAAGGTGAAGGGACGATGCCAACGACACGCGTGTACAACTACGAGGGAATGTTCGTGCTCAACCAGACTGTGGCGGCCGATTTCGGCGGCGCTATCGAGCACATCCGCGAGGTCCTGACCAGGGCCGGGGCGACGATCCTGGGCATGAAGAAGTGGGACGAACGCCGCTTCGCGTACGAGATCCAGAAGCAGAAGCGCGGCGTGTACATCCTGGTGTTCTTTTCGTGCCCCGCGCCCAACCTGGCGGTGATCGAGCGGTCCTGCAACCTGTCGGAGAAGATCCTGCGGACGCTGATCGTGCGCGCCGACCACCTGTCGGTGGACGAGATGCGGGCCGCGGACGCCCAGAAGGAACTGGAGGTCGAGGCCCGGCTGCGAGCGGAGCGTCCGGCGTCGGCGGCGGACGAGCCGCTGCCCGGCGCGGCCCCGGCGCGGTTGCCGGAACCGGCCATCGAGGCGGTGGGGATCGACGTGCTGGAGACGGACCTGTAGGCGGGCGCGAGCGGGCCCGCCGCCGGCGAAATGAGGTTGCTTTTTGTTCGGGGTCGATTAGAATGCGGCGATCACCGGGGGCGGGGCTGCAAACGGGAGACGACCTATGGCTGGTGGGATGAACAAAGTGTTCTTGATGGGCAACCTCACGCGGGACATCGAGCTGCGCCGCTTACCATCCAACCAGGCGGTCGCCGCGTTCGGGGTCGCGGTGAACCGCAAGTTCAAGACGGCGGCCGGCGAGGTCAAAGAAGAGGTGACCTTCGTGGACTGCGACGCGTGGGGCAAGACCGCCGAGATCATGGCCCAGTACCTCTCCAAGGGGAAGCGGGTGCTGATCGAGGGCCGGCTCCGGTTGGATACATGGCAGGACAAGGAGAGCGGTGCGAACCGGTCCAAACTCAAGGTCGTCGTGGAGAGTTTCCACTTCGTGGATTCGCGCGGCGAGAACGCCGGCGGCGCCGATGGCGCTCCCGGCGTGCAGGTCCGCCAGAGCCGCCCGGGCGCGCCCGCCGCCGCCGGCGGCGCACCGGCGGAGTCCGGCGCCGGCTACGAACCGATCCAGGAGGACGACATCCCGTTCTGATTCTCCCGGTACCGCGTACCGCTTGCTTCTGAATGCCTTCTCCCCCCGCTGGGGCCCGCGCGGCACGCGTCGTGCCTGACCCGGGCTCCTCAACTTTCCTCCAAGAAAGGACAGCGCCCCACATGGCCCGCAACATCGAACTGCTGCTCACCGAGAACGTGGACAACCTGGGCATCGTCGGCGACGTCGTCAAGGTCCGCACGGGCTACGCCCGCAACTACCTGATGCCGCGCCAACTGGCCACCCAGCCCTCCGAGGAGGCCATCAAGGCGCTGACCGCCAAGCGGGCCGAGGCCGAGCGGCAGATGTCGGAACTGCGCAAGGTGCGCGAGGGGATCATCGAACGGCTCAACGGGCACGAGCTGCACCTGATCCGCTCGTGCAACGACCTGGGCGTGCTGTACGCCGGCATCACGCAGCAGGAGATCGCCAAGGCGCTGACCGAGGCGGGCTTCGGCGTCAAGCCGCGCGACGTGCGCCTGCCGCACGCGATCAAGCGGATCGACACCTACGAGGTGCACGTCAAGTTCGAGTCGGACCTGGAGGCGGTGATCAAGCTGTGGATCATGCCGGACCGGAAGCTGGAGCCGACGGAGAAGAAGGACGACATGGAGTTCGACAACGAGGGGAACCTGGTCGCGCCGGGCTCCCGGCGCCGCCGCGACCGTGACGCCGCCGAGTCGGCCCTCCCGCCCGCGCCCGCGCCCGCGGCCGAGCCGGTCAAGGGCTCCTGGAAGACCGCCGCGGTCGGCGCGCCCGAGAAGCCCGCCAAGGGCGAGAAGGCCGACAAGCATCCCAAGGGCGAGAAGTCGGACAAGGGCGAGAAGGGCGAGAAGCCGCACAAGGGCGACAAGTCCGCCAAGGCCGAGAAGGGCGAGAAGCACAAGAAATCCAAGGGGGAGTAGCCGCGGCCGGTGTGGCGCATACTTGTCAGGTGGGGGGCCTTGCGACCCTCCGTTGGCCCGAGGCCTGGCTCCCGTCCGTTCTTGCCCGTCCTGTCCTGTTGCAGCGAGCCCGTCAAGGAGTGCCCGCCGTGCCTTTTCCCAGTCTCCAACGCTGCGCTGCGACGGCATTGACGTGTGCGCTTGCGGTCTCGGTCGCGCCGAGCGCCAGAGCGCAGCAGGTTTACCTCGACGCGCCGGGGGCTTTCAGCGGCGTCGGCGCCGGGTTCGGTGTCTACTCAGTTGCCGGGGTGCCGAATGCCAGCGGAGACGGGGCGCCTGGGGTTCTCGTCGGTGTGCCGTACGAGGAACTGGGCTCGGCTGGTTACTACGGCGCGGCGTACCTGTTCTCGGCCCGGACCGGCCAGTTGCTCCGCTCCTTCGTCTCGCCCATGCCCGTCTTCGACGGCGCTTTCGGAATCTCGGTGGCGAGCATCCGCGACCTTGATGGGGACGGGCACGGCGACCTGATCATCGGGGCTTACGGCGAGGGCCGGGTCTATGTCTACTCCGGGGCGACGGGGAACCTCATCCGCACCCTCACCTACAGCACGCCGCATGGCGGCTACTTCGGGATCTCCGTCAGCGCGGTCCCCGACCTTGACGGCGACGGCGTCGATGACATCGTGGTGGGCGCCTCCGGCGAGTTTGGCGAGACCGGGCTAGTGTACGTCTTCTCGGGGGCAACCGGCGCTGAACTGCACCGGATCGAGAGCCCGCACCCCCGCTCCGGCGGCCTCTTCGGCGACTGCGTCTCGGGCGTTCCGGATGCCGACGGCGACGGGGCGGGGGACATCCTGGTCGGCGCGCCCCTCGAGGACTATCCCATCCCTGGCTGGGGGTGGGGACGGGCGTACCTGTTCTCCGGGGCCACGGGGCAACTCCTGCACGCGATCGAGTCGCCGGTGACGCCCGCCCGGCAGTTCGGCGAACGGGTCGCGGGCATCCCCGACGTCGACGGCGATGGCCGGGGCGACCTGGTGATATCCGGGTGGGAACAGAACGCGCCCGGCCCGATCTACGGCGCCGGCCTCGTTCACGTCTTCTCGGGCGCGACGGGAGCGCTGCTGTACTCGCTCACCTCGCCCACCATCCAGTCAGGGGGCGCCTTCGGCACCGCCCTGGCCGGAGTTCCGGACCTGGACGGCGACGGGCGCGCTGAGATCCTTGTTGGCGCTGTGGGCGAAGAGATTGAGCCGCCATTCGACGCCACCACACTCCATGGGACTGCGTACCTCTTCTCCGGCGCCACCGGCGCGCTCCTGCGCCGCTTCCGGTTGTCCCAGACGCAGCAGTTCGGCAACATCGCGGCCGTCATCCCAGACGCCAACGGCGACGGTCGCCCGGAGTTCGCCATCGGCTCGAACGATTGCCCCGGCCAGTGCCCGCCGCGGCAGCGCGGGCGGGTGTACGTCTATCTGTCTTGCGTGGCGGACTGGAACAACGACGGCGTGGTGAACAGCCAGGACTTCTTCGATTTCCTCAACGGATTCTTCGCCGGGCACGCGGATTTCAACCGCGACGGGGCGACGAACTCGCAGGACTTCTTCGATTTCCTGGGGGCGTTCTTCGCCGGCTGCCCCTGACTCGCGCTGCAACTTGTGCCACCGGCCACTGCGCCGCGGGCGCATCACCGGCCGAACTGGCTCAGGGCGCGCTCCTGCGGGGTCATCGGGCGCGGGCCGGTCTCGTCGCCCAGCCCCTGCGGGAGCGGGCCGTCGGGCAAGGGGGTGCGTGCGATGATCTCGAATCGGCCGCCCGTGATGCTCGCCCCCGCCTCGACGTGGATCGCCGGGGCCCGCAGGTTGCCGCGCCACGTCGCCCCCGCCGCGATGATCACCGGCGAGAGGCTCACGGTGTCGGCGCTGAGCTGGCCCAGGACCCGGATACCGGCGGAGGCGTGGATCTCCGAGGCGCTAATCCACCCCTTGGGCTCGACGATGATGCGCCCGCAGGTGCGGATCTGCTGGGCGCGGAATGTTTCGGAGATGACCAGGTCGTCCAGCAGGACCCGCCGGTAGCACCCGGGGCACGACAGCGAGATGGCGCGCTGGCCGACCTGGAACCACTTCTGGCAGTGGTAGCACTGCACCGTTCTGGGGGCGGTGGGCCTGACCATGCTGGCCTTGTCCGGCGTGCGGAGGGGGAGAAATGCCCGGAAGGGAGGTCGGCGCCTCAACCGCCGTTGGCGGCGGTCTCGAGGTCGGCGCTGCGGCCCTTGCCGATGCCGGCGAGCTTGGCTTCCAGCCCGGCGAGCTTGGCGTGCAACCCGGCCGCGCTGTCCGTGCCGGGGCGGGGCCGCTTGGTCTCGATGGACGGGCGTGCGCCGGCGGGCTGCTCGGCCGCGGCCTGGGCGGCTTCGAGCGCGTCGGCGCCGACCCGGCACTGGCCGGAGAAGGAGGCTCCTTCGGCGACAACGAGCGTCTTGGCCAGCACGTCGCCGCAGACCCGGGCCGAGGCGTTGAGGCTCACGCGTTCGCGGGCGGTGATGTCTCCCTCGACCAGGCCGTCCACGGTGACCGTCGCGGCCTCGACGGCGGCCTTGCAGACGGCGCCCTCGCCGATCTGGATCTCTCCCTTGGAGGAGATCCGCCCCTCGAACGACCCCAGGATCTGGGCGGTCGAATCGAACGACATCTCGCCTTTGATGTGCGTGTCGGGCCCGATGACGGTGCGCTGCGTGAGTTCGGCCATGGACTGGTTCCTTTAAGTGAGAGTCGAATGAGCCGCCGGCCCGGCCGCGGCCCTGCGGGCCCGTGGGGGGGTGGTGCGTGTGGATGTGTGGGGTCGCTCCGCGACCGAGAAAGGAAAGATGCGAACCCCGCGGCGCGCCCCGGCCGGGCCGCCGACATCCTGTCGGCGCGGCCTCGATCCGAGGACACCGCGGGGGGCGTCCATCTTCCGGCGGGCGCCGAGGGGGCGCGCCGCCGCGAGGTGTTGGATCGTCAAAACGGACCTAGCGCCCGCACTTTCTTGAGATTCTCGGCCCCTGCCCGCCGGGCGTCCCGAACTCCCCACCGACGCGCCCCAGGGGCAGGCGGCTTGAACCCTGATCCCCGGTGCGGCGACAATCATTCTTATGAGACCATCGCCTTGGTGCGCAGTTCTGGCCTTCGCCCTCGTGAGCGGTCCCGGCGCGGCCCCGCCGCCGGCCCCGGACACCCGCCCGCTCTCGCAACAGCCCTATCTCGGCTTGACGGTTCGCGACTCGGGCGCGCCCGGCGCGGCGGATGCGGGCGCGACCGGGGGAAGCGCGGTCGTCGGGTGGGTCTACCCGGGGCCGTTGGGAGGCGTCGGCTTCACCTCCGCCTCGGGCATCCGCCGCTCGGACGCCCTCATCAGCGTCATGACGCCGGCCGGCACGACCCCGATCGCTTCCGCCGCGGACTTCACGAAGGCGATCACGTCGCTTCACCCGGGAGACACCGTGACGCTCACCGTCCGGCGGTCGGCCACGGCGGATCCCGGCGCGGCCGTTCCGTTCGCCCCGCCGCCGGGCGTCGGCGACCAGACGCTCACGTTCACGGCGACGCTGTCCAACCGCGACGAATGGTCCGGCACGATCGGCCGGCCGCTGCGCCCCGGCGCCAACATCCCCGAGCCCGCCGAGGGGCAGTTCGAGTCCATGATCCTGGCCAAGGCCGCGGCC
>JBGPGM010000155.1:0-5869 GCA_041483855.1 Phycisphaerae bacterium
GGAGTTCCTGCTGGCGTTCGTCCACGAGGGTCTCGTTCTCGCAGTGGGCGGTGACGACGACGCCGAGTTCCTTGGCGAGCGAGAGGGTGCGGTACAGCTCGCGGTCGTCCACGCCGAGTGCGCCCTTGTAGGCCAGGAAGACCTTGAAGGACGTGATGCCGCGGCCGACGATCTGGCGGAGTTGGGCCTCGGCGCGTTCGTCGTAGCGGGTGACGCCCATGTGGAAGGAGTAGTCGCAGGCGGCGAGGCCGCGGGCCTTGCCGAGCCAGGTTTCGAAGGCCGCGAGGGGCTCTTCCTGTTTGCCCGGGCAAATCATCTCGATGAGGGAGGTGGTGCCGCCGATCAGGGCGGCGCGCGAGGCGGTCTCCCAGGTGTCCTTGGCGAAGGTGCCCATGAAGGGGAGGTAGACGTGGACGTGCGGGTCGATGAAGCCCGGGAAGACGTACTTGCGGGAGGCATCGATGACGACGGTGCCGGGCGGGAGCGTCCCGGGGTCGATCCGCGTCTCGATGCGCGTGACGGTCTGGTCGGCGGCGTAGAGGTCGGCGGCGTAGTCGTCCGTGGCGGTGATGATCCGGCCGTTGGTGATCAGCAGGGGCATGCGGCGGCTCCTGGGGCTGGACGATGGCCCATGCTACCACCGCCGGTGCGGATCGTGAACGGCTGTCCCGGCCCGCTCCCCCCGCCTTCCCACGTGCCGCGGCGCGGTACCATCGGCGGCCGTGTCCATGATCGTCGTTCAGTCCCTGACGAGGCGGTACGGCCGGCGGCGCGGCATCGAGGACGTGTCGTTCTCGGTCCCCGAGGGGTCGCTGTTCGGCTTCCTGGGCCCCAACGGCGCGGGCAAGACGACGACGATCCGCGTGATGCTCGGATTCCTGCGCCCCAGCGCCGGCGGCGCGACGATCTTCGGGCACGACTGCTGGCGCCGCAGCCGGCGCGTCAAGACGGAGGTCGGGTACGTGCCGGGCGATCTGCGGCTGCCGCCGTGGTTCACCGGGGCGGGGGCGCTGCGGATCGTCGGCGCCGTGCGCGGCCAGGACCTGACGCGCCCCGGACGCGACCTGGCCGAGCAGTTCGGCATGGACATGCGGGTCAAGGTCCGCAACATGTCGCGCGGGATGAGGCAGAAACTCGGCCTCATCATCGCCCTGGCGCCGCGGGCGCGGCTGCTGATCCTCGACGAGCCGACGACCGGGCTGGACCCGCTGATGCAGGAGCAGTTCCGGCGGCACCTCAAGGCGCTGAGCGGCGCGGGGCACACGATCTTCTTCTCGAGCCACACGCTGGGGGAGGTCGAGGTGCTGTGCGACCGCGTGGCGATCGTGCGCGACGGACGGCTGGTGGCCGACGACACGCTCGAGGCCCTGCGCCGGCAGGCGGGGCACGAGGTGATGATCCGATGGAAGGACGCGGGCGCGGGCGCGACGGTCCAGCCGCCGGCGTTCCTGTCGCTGCGGCAGCGGGACGGCGCGACGTGGCACGGCGCGCTGGACGGGCCGGTGGGCCCGCTGGCGGACTGGCTGGCGGGCAAGCCGATCGAGGACCTGGCCGTGGGCCGGCCGGACCTGGAGAGCCTGTTCAGGCGGTACTACCAGCAGAAGGGGGGCGACGGATGAACCGCGGGCTGGTGCTAAAGGCGGTGCGGGAAGTGTGGCCGGTGACGCTGGGCCTGGGCCTGGCGCTGCTGGCGATCGAGGCGGTGCTGGCGTACGTGCTGCCGACGTTCCAGCAGCAGTTCTCGCAGCAGATCATGCAGTTGCAGTTCGCCCAGACGCTCATCAAGGCGCTGCTGGGCACGGACATGGGCAAGGGCGAGCCGATGGGGCCGGAGATGATCACGGCGATCGCCTGGGTCCACCCGGTGGTGCTGGCGCTGGTGTGGGCCCACGCCATCGTCGTGTGCACCCGCGTGCCCGCGGGCGAGGTGGACCGCGGCACCATCGACGTGCTGCTCGGGCTGCCCGTGTCGCGCTGGGAACTGTTCCTCTCCGACACGGCGGTGTGGCTGGCGAGCGGCGCGGTGCTGATGGGCGCGGCCCTGGCGGGGAACCTGTACGGCGCTTCGCGCGTGACGGGCAGTTCCACGCCGGGCCTGGGGCGCCTGGTGATCGCGCTGGCGGACCTCTTCTGCCTCTACCTGGCCGTCGGCGGCCTGGCCTGGCTCATGTCGGCACTGAGCGACCGCAAGGGGCGCGCCATGGCGGCCGTGTTCATCCTCGTCGTCGGCTCGTTCCTGCTCAACTACCTGGCGCAGTTCTGGCGCCCGGCAGAGCGGCTGGCGTTCCTGGGTGTGCTGAACTATTACCGCCCGTTGTTCGTGCTGCGGGACGGGGCGTGGCCGCTGCGCGACATGGCGGTGCTGGGGGGTGTCGGCGCGGCGCTGTGGCTGGCGGCGGGGATCGTGTTCGCGCGGCGCGACCTGTGCACGGTGTGAGCAGGATGATGCGGTGTCTCGGGCGGATGCGCTCGACAGGGCGCCGGGATACCCTTGTCCGGGGCCGGGGCGAGGATCCCCACGAAGGGGCGGAGTACTCGGGGGGACGGAAGGAGCGAGCCATGGGAACGGGCGCGGTGGAACATCCGCTTTACGACCTGGATTCAGCGGCGCCGAAGGACCGGTTCAAGTTGCGGGCGTACGAGATCTGGGGCGGGAATGAGGCCGTGTGCCAGCAGGCGCTGATGCCCGGGTTCGACGCGTGGCTGTATTCGCGGCCGCACGCGGGGGCGAAGGCTGGGGGCGACCTGCGGTGTGTGTCGGCGTGCGCGGCGGGGCACATCATCCGGTTCACGCTGGCGGACACGGCCGGGCATGGCCAGGAGGCCAGCGGGCTGGCGCTGCGGCTGCAGGGGCTGATGCGCAAGCACATGAACACGCCGGACCCGAGCAAGTTCGTGCGGGCGCTGAACGTGGAGTTGACGCGGCTGGCGCTGGAGGGGCGGTTCGCGACGGCGGTGATCCAGACGTACTTCGCGCCGACGGACCACTTCATCGTGTGCAACGCGGGGCATCCGCGCCCGCTGCTGTACCGGGCGGGGACGGGGGAGTGGTCGCTCTTTGATGAGAAGTCGCCGGGGCTGGTGGACGCCGCGCACGCGAAGCAGACGGGGATCACGAACCTGCCGCTGGGGATCCTGGCCCCGACGACGTTCCCGCAGTTCGCGACGCGGCTGGAGCCGGGGGATGTGGTCGTGTCGTACACGGATGCCCTGATCGAGGCGACCAACGCGGCGGGGGAGCAGGTCGGGGAGCAGGGGTTGCTGCGGATGGCGCGCGGGCTGGGAGTGGAGGAGCCGTCGGCGCTGGGGGCGGCGCTCCTGGAGGGTGTGACGGAATGGCGCGGCAGGAAGCCGGCGGATGATGACGAGACGCTGCTGGTGCTGCGGCACAACGCGTCGGACCCGCCGGACGGGGCGTGGGCGATGGTCAAGACGCTGGGGAGGTTGGTGGGGGTGGTGAGGTAACCGCCGGCACACGGCCGCGCGCGTGCGGCGCATGATAGCGCGCACGCCGAGATCGTGCACACGGCGCGTCGATCATGCGACGAAGCACGCCGGCCTACTTGTTCGACACCAGTTTCTCGCTCTGCTCGACGAACTTCTCGCCGCTCCACTGCGTGTCCTTGGTGACCATGCCGTCGGGGCGCTTGTCGGCGACGGTCTTCTGCGCGGCGGCGGCATCGGCTTGGCGGCGCACCAGGTCGGCGTGCGTCGTGAAGAACTGGAGCGAGTGCCCGCGGAACTGGTCGATGGTGGCGAAGCCGTGCCGGTCCATGAAGGCCGACAGCCCGCGGCACAGGTCGCGAAGGAGTTTGTAGCCGTGGATCATCACGCCGGTACAGACCTGCACGGTGTCGGCGCCGAGCAGGATGAACTGGGCGGCGTCGTCGCCGGTCTCGACGCCGCCGATTCCGCTGAGCGAGCGGCCGGGGAACTCGGCGCGCATCATGCGGGCGCACTCCATGACCATGCGCAGGGCGATGGGGCGGACGGCCTTGCACGAGTAGCCGCCGGGCGTGGTGTATCCCTCGACGGTCGGCTCGGGGCGCAGGGTGTTCAGGTCCACCCCCATGACGCACAGGATCGTGTTGATGGCGCTGATGCCGGTGCAGCCGGCCCTGAGGGCGGCGCGGGCCGGTTCCTCGATGTGCGTGATGTTCGGGGTCATCTTGGCCCAGACGGGGACCCTGGCGACGCCGGAGACCCAGCCGCAGACTTCCTCGAGGATCTCGGGGTCCTGGCCCATGGCGGAGCCCATCCGGCGCTCGGGCAGGCCGTGGGGGCAGGAGAAGTTGAGTTCGAGGGCATCGACTCGGGCATCCTGGCAGCGCTGGACGATCTCGACCCAGGCGTCCTTGCGGTACTCCTCCATGATGGAGGCGATGAGCACGCGATCGGGGTACTTGTCCTTGACGCGCTTGAACTCGTCGATCCAGGTGTCGAACGGCCGGTCGCTGATCAGTTCGATGTTCTGCCAGCCGATGATCTCCTTGCCGCCGCCGACGCGCATGCGAGCGTAGCGGGGCGCGACGTTGACGACCTTGGAGGCGTCGAGGCTGATGGTCTTGGCGATGACGGCGCCCCACCCCTCGTCGAAGGCCTTGCCGATGACGTTGGCGTTGGTGCCGGGCGGACCCGAGCCGATCACGAACGGATTGGGGAGGTGAAGCCCGTCCACGGTGACGCTGAGGTTGGCCATCGGGGACACTCCTTCACGGTCGCCGGTCCGCCCGGGAACATCGGGCGCACGTGCCAGTATAAGCCGGGGCGCGTGCGGGCCCTGCTCGGGGGGGCGGCTGGGTCCGGGGTCGTGAAATGGATTGGACCGAATTCCCCAAGAACGCGCTTGACACGCTACGACGGGTGTAGTAGATTCCTCCGACACGCGTAGTAGACCCGCGACTCGACTGTCTCAGGCCAGGCCGCACCCCCATGGCTCCCAGGACCAAGCTCGAACTCGGCGCTGCGGAACTCGACGCGCTCAAGGTCCTCTGGGACCGCGGGCCGTCGACCGTGCGCCAGGTCCACCAGGTCTTGCACTCGCGCGGGCGGCGCGTCGCCTACACCACGGTCCTGACCTTCCTGGTCCGCCTGGAACAGAAGGGCCTGGCCGCCAGCGACAAGTCGGCTCACGCCTACGTCTTCCGCGCCAGGGTCTCCCGCCAGCAGGTGACCCAGGGGCGCCTCAAGGCCATGGTCCGCGACCTCTTCGACGGGGCCGCGGCGACCATGGTCCTGCAACTGATGAGCACGGAGAAGTTCTCCGCCGACGAGATCGCGCAGCTGCAGCGACTGATCGACGAGATGGATTCGACGAACAAACGGCCGGGGTAAGCCGCGCCCATGGACCTTTCCCACGTCACCACGACGATCCTCTGGCCCAACGCCCTCGGCGTGGTGCCGCTGGCCCTGGCGGTCGCGGCGATGTGCCGGTGGTTGCCGTGCCGCGGCTCGACGCGCCACGCGATGTGGGTGGCGGTGCTGCTGTGTTGCCTGCTGCCGCCGATCATCCCGGTGCTGCGGCCGGGCTCGGCGAGCCAGCTGGGCGGCGTGGGTGCGGCTGTGCCGACGAGCGGCGTGTTCCCCTCGCCACCAGGGCCGCCCAGGCCCGAACGGGCGGACGCCGCTGCCGAGCGTTCCGCGGAGAGCGCCCGTGCGGCGCCTGCCGCCCCGGCGGAGGCCGTCGCGAGTGGGCTCTCGCCGGGCGCGCCGCAGCTGACGCCGCGTGCCGATGCCGGCCCGGCATCGCCGATCTCGGGCGTGCTCTCGGTCTTCGGTCCGAGTCTTGATCCGGATGGCGTGCGGCTCCTGCTGCCGGCGGTTGGGCTCGATGCGTCCGGCCTGAGCGCGGGGGCGTCGGGGCTCGACC
>JBGPGM010000156.1:0-5855 GCA_041483855.1 Phycisphaerae bacterium
CGCCGCGGTGCTGGTCGCGCCGGTCCTGGCCATCATCATCCGCAAGACGGGCAAACGCATCCGGCGGGCCTCGCGATCGGCCCTGCAGGCGCAGGCGGGGCTGTACCACGCGGCCAGCGAGGCCCTGGGCGGCCTGCGCATCGTCAAGGCCTACACCGCCGAACGGGCCGAGGCCGGACGCTTCCACCGCATCAACAAGCAGGTCGTGGCCCAGGAGTTCCGCGTCCGGACCGCCCGGGCCTTGTCCAGCCCGCTCGTCGAGACCATCACCCTCTTCGTCCTGGGGGCCCTGGTGCTCGTTGCCGCTTACCGGGTCGAGCGCCTGCGCCTGGACCCGACCCAGCTCATCGCCGTCCTGGGGTTCCTCGGCGTTGCCGGCGCGGCCCTCAAGCCGCTGACGGGGATCATCAATGACATCCAGCAGTCGGCCGCGGCCGCCAACCGCCTCAGCGACGCCCTGGCGCTGGAAACCGAGCCGGGGCACGGCCACCGGCTGCCCAAACTGCCCCGCCACGAGCGGTCGATCCTGTTCGACCGCGTCTCGCTGACCTACCCCGGCGCGCAGACGCCCGCGCTGGACGATGTCACGCTGCGGATCGAGCACGGGCGCACCATCGCGTTCGTCGGCCCCAACGGCTCGGGCAAGACCACGCTCCTGTCGCTGCTGCCGCGCCTCTTCGACCCCGACCCGCCCGGGCGGGTGCTGATCGACGGGAGGGACATCCGTGAGTTCTCGGTGCGGTCGCTGCGGCGCCAGATCGGCGTCGTGACGCAGGAGACGGTGCTGTTCCGCGGCACGATCCGCTCGAACATCGCCTACGCCGCCGAGGGGGTCACGCCGGAGATGATCGAGCAGGCGGCGCGACGAGCGCGGGCCGAGGACTTCATCCTGGACAAGCCGCACGGCTACGACGAGCCGATCGGCGAGGGCGGCACGGGGCTCTCCGGCGGCCAGCGTCAACGGCTGGCGATCGCCCGGGCGGTGCTGCGCGACCCGGCGATCTTGATCCTGGACGAGGCGACGAGCATGATCGACGCGGACTCAGAGGCCAGGATCGCCGAGGCGCTGGCGGACTTCTCGCGCGGGCGGACGTGCCTGATCGTCGCCCACCGCCTGAGCACCGTCCTCAGCGCCGACAGCATCGTGGTCATGGACGCGGGCCGGATCGTGGACCAGGGGACACACGACCAGTTGCTCGTGCGGTGCGGCGCCTACCGGCTCATCGCGCAGAACCAACTCGTCCGCCAGGTCCCCGCCGCCAGCGCGTAGACTCCGCCATGCGCAAGCCCGGCACCGACCCCGAGAACGTGCGCATGACCGACGTGCTGTGCGACTTCTGCCGACGCGAGTGGACCGACGATCTGCCCGTCATCGAGGGCCACCAGGGGAGCATCGTCTGCGGCAACTGCCTGACCGTCGCGTACACGCAGGTCGTGCTCACCGCCCAGGACACCGGCGCACTGGGATACACCTGCACCATGTGCCTGGAACAACGCCCCGAACCGGCCTGGCAGAGCCCGCTCCACCCCGAGTCGCACATCTGCAAGCGCTGCATCAACCTCGCGGCCGGCGCCCTAGCCAAGGACAAGACGACCGGATGGACCCGGCCGCGCCAGAAAGCGTAATGGTGTCGGTCCGGATTTGGCGCACCCCGGCCCGAACCGATAGCATTGGGCCTTCGTCGTATGGCCCAGGCGGCCCGGGCGGGCACCGATCGGAGGCGTGATGGCGGAACTGAGCACGGGCGGCACGCCGGCGGGAACAGCGCGGGCGGGGGACGCGGGCGCACCGGGAGCCCCCGGCGATGGCGGCTCGGCGCCTCCACAACCACCGCCGCGCGAGTCGGTCAAGGACACCCTGATCTCGATCGTGATCGCCTTTGCGCTGGCGTTCGTCTTCCGCGGGTTCGTGGTGGAGGCGTTCGTGATCCCCACCGGCTCGATGGCCCCGACGCTCATGGGGGCGCACATGCGGTTCCGGGCCGAGCAGTCCGGATACTCCTGGCCGGTCGGGCCATGGTTTAACGGACCGGACAAGGAGCCCGCCGCGATTCAAGGGGACGGGAAGAACAACAAGGTCTACGTCCACGACCCCATGACGGGCGACCTTGTCACCAAGGGGACCATGCCGCGCCGGGCCGGCGACCGCATCCTGGTGCTCAAGTACCTCTACACCCTGATGGAACCGGAGCGTTTCGACGTGGTGGTGTTCAAGAACCCCGCGGAACCGCAGGTCAACTTCATCAAGCGCCTCATCGGCCTGCCCGGCGAGGAGATCGCGCTGGTCGACGGCGATGTGTTCGTGCGCAAGACCGACGGCTCCGGCGGCGGCGCAGCGTCGTCGCCGGGGACGAACTCCTGGGCCCAGCCGGGCTGGAAGATCGCCCGCAAGCCCGAGCGCGTGCAGCGGGCCGTCTGGCAGCGCCTCTTCGACAGCGACTACGCCCCGCTGAACCCCATGCGCGACGGACGCCGGTGGTACAACCCCCCGTGGGTCAGCGCCGATGCGGGCTGGAAGGGGCTCACCGAGGGTCATCGCATCTACGAGTTCACCGCCAACGGCCGCACCGACCTGGTATGGGACGAGAACCGCCCCAAGTGGGCCATCCGGGATTCGGATTCCCAGACGTGGCGCATCGACGATTACTATCCCTACGACGAGACGCCCCTCGGCGGCTACGTCGTACCCCAGGGCGTCCCCGTACGCTTCCCCGTTTCCGACGTCCGCCTGTCCGCGGCCGTGGAGGCCGCCGGCGACGGCCTGCACGTGCAAGCCACCGTCGCGGCCCGGGCGCACGAGTTCCAGATGGACCTGACCGGTACCACGGCCGCCGTGCGATTCCGCCCCGCCCCGCTTCAGGGTCAGCCCGAACCGGCGTGGCAGACGCTGGGCACGGGCACGATCGCGCCGATCAAGCCCGGGCGCGTCGTGGGCGTCGAGTTCTGGCACGTGGACCAGAGCCTGCAGGCATGGGTGGACGGGCGGCTGGTGGCCGGGGGCTTCTACGACTGGGGCCCCGCCGACCGCATCCGTTACGCGACCGGACGCACCGTCGACGAACTGCTGGCTACCGAGAACCGCGACCGCCTCACCAGCATCTTCGCGACAACAACGCACCCCGAGGGAGGGCCCGGCATTTCCAAGGAGACCTACCAGCACCCGCGCCTGTCGTGGACGTTCGACGGCGCCCCCTTCGTCCTGCGGCGCGTCAGCGTGGACCGCGACCTGCACTACCAGCCGGCGGTGGACCCGTCCCGAACCACCCCCGCGCGCGGCACTCATCCCGAGCACCCGGTGGTCCTCAACGCGGACCAGTTCTTCTGCTGCGGCGACAACAGCCCGGCCAGTTCCGACGGGCGGCTCTGGGCGGATGTTGACCCGTGGGTGGCCAGGGAGATCGACGGAACGCTCGGCGTCGTGCCGCGCGAGCTGATGATGGGCAAGGCGTTCTTCGTGTACTTCCCGTCGTTGCTGCACGACGGCGGCGTGCCGGCGCCCGACTTCGGGCGGATGCGCTTCATCTGGTGACGAACCCTCAAGGCGGGACGGACGACGACCCCGGCGCACGCTGCCGGCGCCCCGCCCAGTATCGCGCCTCGGCGCGCCCCTGCACGAGCCCGTACAGCGTCGAGAACGCCAGCAGGAAGACCGCCCGCGCGTCCAGCCCCGTCAGCAGCGCCTGCCCGACGGCCACGATCACCAGCGCTGTGTTGATCGGGTGGCGCAGGAACCGGTACGGCCCGGTGGTGACGAACACCGTCGTCGTATCCGACGGGTCCTGGCCCATGCGCCAGTTCGGCCCCAGCGCGCCCAGCGCCCACGCCCTTAGCGCGATCCCCAGCGCCACCGCGCCGACGCCCCCCGGCGCCCAGATCGCTCGCGGCGCCGGCGGCAGAAAAACCCACACCGAGTACGCCAGCAGGCACACCCCCAGCCCGAGATCCATCGCGTCGTAGAGCCGGCGGGGCGGGAACCGGTGGGCCACGGGCGATTTCCCATAGCGGACCCGGAAGATGATCGTCGCCAGGACGTACGCCGGTACCGCGTACGTCAGCCACGTTATGGCGGGGAGCATCGCGCGGAGTCTACCGGCGGCCGACGCCCGCGATGAAACAAAGCGGGCCCGCCGACGACCGGCGGGCCCGCGAGCACCCCACAAGACCCCGGCTGTCGGGGCATCAATCCGCCCACGCCTGCACATTGACCGTGTCGCCACTGCCCTGCACGTTGGCGATCGGGCGCAGGTACGCGTTGCGCCCGTGGGTAACGCCCGTGCCCGTGTCACCGTTGACCTCGTCCGTCTCGTTGACGAACAGGTTGTCCGGCAGCGAGCGCGCCGGGTTGAAGTTGTCGGCCAGGTAGGTCACGCTGTCCGGGTTCGGCTTGGTCTCGAAGTTGACGTGCCCGTCGTTGTAGCCGATGTTCCCTTCCCAGAAGTTCCGGCTGCCGTGGATCAGCAGCGTGTTGGACTGCGTCCCCAGCGGACCCGGCGTGAGTAGCCACCGCCCGTTGACCGGGTAGGTCGTTCCCTGGTACGTCGGGCCGCGGTTGCCGAAGACGGGCTCGGTCGTGTTGAAGGTGTTCGACCAGCGCGCCCGCCGGCGGCCGAAGGGCAGGTGGTGCGCGTAGGACTGGTTGCCGATCCCCACTGCCCGTCGGTTGAGGCTGGAGGGGTCCGCCGGCGTGCCCGCAAAGCCAGGGTCCCACAGGGCCGCGGCGGGCACCGCGGCCCGCGACGGCGAGTCGAACTCGTACCCCTCGTCACGCAGCACCTGCCCGGTGTTGGATTCCGCGGGGCTGATGCACATCTCCGTCGGAGGCCCGCCGTTGAAGATCAGCACCGAGAGGATGTTGCCCGTGTTGTCCTTGTTCTCGGGGTTCGCGGCCGCGACTGTGTCGTTGCCCGTGTCCAGCCGGCTGGGCAAGGGATACAGGTTCTGGTTGTTGCCGGCCCAGACGATCATCGAGTTGACGACGCCGCGCACCTGCGTGGCGTCCTTGAGTTGAATGGCGATCTGGCGGGCCTTGCCCAGCGCCGGCAGCAGGATGCCCACCAGCAGGGCGATGATGGCGATGACGACCAGCAGCTCGATCAGAGTAAAACCGTTGCGCTTCATGGTAAATGCTCCACTAGCAATGAGAGTCGTGTGTCGGACCCGTCTCCGTGCCCTCCGGGCGCACCCACAGCGTGCGTCACCGCGCGGCGTCGGAAACGACGGCGAACCAGGGCCGCGGCGTGCACCGGCCGGGCCGTTGCCGCCGCCCGATGCCGCCGACAGCGCGTCACCGACCACCGGCGCTGCGTTGTCGTTCGACAATCACAGCCCGGACGGCGGCAGCGCCGAAGGGCATCCACCAGGTTGTCGGCGTGGGTGTGGCCTCAGTGGGGATGAGGTCGGCGGATGGAAGTCCGCCATGAGGACATGGAATGGATCACCGTTGTCGCCACACGTCACGCCTTCTGCACGTGCAGTCAAGGCACATTACCAGACGCCGATCCGCACGGCGCGCCCGCGAGGTTTCAACAACGCACCGCAGCGCCCGCCCGGAATGACGGCGCGGAGGGCGGTTCACCCGCGTCCGATCAACTCCGCCAACTGACCCACCGGCACCGGCTGCGCCAGTTGTTCGCCGGTCGTCAGGTTCTTCAGGCTCGCCGTCTGCGGCGACTCGATGATGACCGCGTAGCGCGCCCCCGACGCGACGGCGTCCTTGAGCAACTTGCCCAGGTTCTTCGTCGCCTTGTACGACCGGCGGGCGTGCAGGCCCGAGCGCCGCAGCAGGGCCACCACCGGCGCGATCGCCGCCTCGGCCGCGTCCGTGCCGTTGGACAGGACAAACGCGTCCGGGCGCA
>JBGPGM010000157.1:0-5849 GCA_041483855.1 Phycisphaerae bacterium
GCTGGACCAGGCGGAGGCGGAGCGTCACGGCAGGCCGGTGTCGCTGTGGACGATCACCAACGCCACGCACGGGAACCTGGCGGGTGAACTGTCGATCCGGCTGGGGCTGCGTGGACCGTCGTGGTGCGTGTCCACGGGGTGCGCCTCGTCGTCGGACGCGGCGGGGCTGGCGCTGACGCAACTGCGTGCGGCGGGGGCGGGCAACGGACAGGCGATGGACGACGGGACGCTGGACGCGATGGTGGTGGTCGGCGCCGATGCGCACGTGCGCTGGGAGACGCTGGTAGGGATGGAACTGCTCAAGGTGATCAGCACGCGGGACCTGGGCGCGGCAGGTGAGGACCCGGGTACGGCATCGCGCCCGTTCGACGCGACGCGTGACGGGTTCGTGCTGGGCGAGGGGGCGTGGGCGGTCGTGCTGGAGCGGGCGGACGTGGCCGCGCGGCGCGAGGTCAGGGTGCTGGGCGAGTTGATGGGGTACGGGGCGACGTGCGATGCGTACCACCGGGTGCGTCCCTCGCCGGACATGGAGGAATCGGCGCGGGCGATACGGCTGGCGGTGGCGGACTCGGGCCTGGAGCCTGACGAGATCGAGCTGCTGCACTACCACGGGACAGGGACGAAGTTGAACGACGCGGCGGAGACGGCGGCGGTGAAGATGGCGTTCGGGGCGCACGCGGCGCGGCTGCGGGGCACGTCGGTCAAGTCGATGATCGGGCACCCGCAGGGGGCGTGCGGGCTGGCGTCGCTGGTGGCGACGATGGGGGCGCTGCGGAATGCGGACGGCGGACCGGGGGCGTTCGTGCCGCCGACGATCAACCTGCGCCGGCAGGATCGGGCGGGCGGGTGCGACCTGGAGTACACGGCCAACGATCCGGCGGCGACGGGGGCGAGGGTGGCACTGATCAACTGCCTGGCGTTCGGGGCCAAGAACAGCGCGCTGGTGGTGTCGGCGAGCCGGTAAGCGTCCGGGCGTCGTCGCTCCGCGCGCGGGGTCACAGCGCGCCGACGACGATGCGGATTCCGACGAAGACGAGGGCCGCGGCCAGGGACCGGAGGATCCAGGCGGCGCGCACGTGGTTGGCGAGCCTGGCGCCGGCCTGGGCGCCGATGATGACGCCGATGGCGAGTGCGACGGTGCGTCGCGTGCCCTCGGCGAAGACGCCGTTGACGACGTGGACCATGGTGCCGCTCAGGGCGGTGAGGGCGAGGATGAAGTGGCTGGTGGCGGTGGCAACGTGGACGGGAAGTTGAGCAGGTGGACGAGGGCGGGAACGTGGATGATGCCGCCGCCGATGCCCAGGAGGCTGGAGATGAACCCGGCGAGGAGACTGAGGGCAACGCCGAGGACGGGGTTGTAGGCGAAGGCGGCCTCGGCGCCGTCGGCCATGGTCAGGTGGCGGACAAGCCAGTACGCACCGGCGCCGTGGGGGGCGTCGGCGGGGTGTGTCCGGACGGGTGCGGGGCGGATAACGAGCACGAGGCCGACGACGATCATCACGGCGCCGAGGATGGCGTCGAAAACAGGGCGGGACAGGGCGCTAGTGGTGATGGCGCCGAGCACGGCGCCGGGGAGGGCCCCGGCGGAGAAGAGCAGGCCGGAGACGTAGTCGATGCGCTTCATCCGCCCGTACGCCACGGACCCCGAGGCGGCGTTGAAGAAGACGACGGCCAGGGAGATGCTGGCCAGGAGTTCGGGTCGCGCGTTCGGGTAGAGCAGGATGAGCACGGGCATGAGCAGAAAGCCGCCCCCCGCGCCGATCAGGGTGCCGAAAGCGCCCACGATGAAGCCCAGCGGGATCAGCAGCCACGGGAAGGGGTGCACGCGGGAGGTCTCGGGGTTGCGGCGGTGGTACGGTGGGTGACGGCGAAGGCAGGACTGTAAGGGGCGGCCAGGGGGCACGCCGGGTGGCGCGGGGCCGTGTCGCGGCGTATCGTTGCACAAACGACCAGCGAGGACCCGACCATGCCCGCCAAGGCCGATCCGTTCAACGCCCGCCAGACGCTCAAGACGCCGCACGGCTCGTACGTGTACTACGACCTGGGCGCGCTGAAGAGCCAGAAGATCGGGCGCGTGGACCGCCTGCCGTACTCGATCAGGGTCCTGCTGGAGGCGATGCTGCGCAACGTCGATGGGTTCATCGTGACCGCCGACGACGTGGCGGGGCTGGCCAACTGGAACGCCCGCCAGCCGGCCCGGGAGGAGCTGCCGTTCATGCCGGGGCGGGTGGTGCTGCAGGACTTCACCGGGGTGCCGTGCGTGGTGGACCTGGCGGCGATGCGCGCGGCGATGAAGCGGCTCGGGGGCGATCCCGCGGCGATCAACCCGCTGGCGCCGTGCGACCTGGTAATCGACCACTCGGTGCAGGTGGACGCGTACGCCTCGGGGGTGGCGCTGACGATCAACTCGCAGAAGGAGTTCGAGCGCAACCGGGAGCGGTACGAGTTCCTCAAGTGGGGGCAGCAGAGCCTGAGCAACTTCTCGGTGGTGCCGCCGGCGACGGGGATCGTTCACCAGGTGAACCTGGAGTACCTGGCGCGCGGGGTATGGTCGCGCCGGATCGACGGGCAGCAGGTGGCCTACCCGGACTCGCTGGTCGGCACGGACTCGCACACGACGATGATCAACGGGCTGGGGGTGGTCGGCTGGGGCGTCGGGGGCATCGAGGCCGAGGCGGTAATGCTCGGCCAGCCGTACTACATGCTCACGCCGGAGGTGATCGGGTTCCGCCTGACGGGGCGGCTGGCCGAGGGGGCGACGGCGACGGACCTGGTGCTGACGGTCACGGAGATGCTGCGCAAGCGCGGGGTGGTGGACAAGTTCGTGGAGTTCTTCGGATCGGGGATGGGCACGCTGTCGGTTCCGGACCGCGCGACGATCGCCAACATGGCGCCGGAGTACGGGGCGACGATGGGGTTCTTCCCGATCGACGCCAAGACGCTCGAGTACCTGAGGTTCACGGGGCGCGACGAGAAGACGGTGTCGCTGGTCGAGGCGTACTGCAAGGCCAACGGCCTGTTCTGGACGCCCGCCAGCCCGGATCCCGACTTCACGGACGTGATCGAGCTGGACATCGGCCGGGTCCAGCCGAGCCTGGCCGGGCCGAAGCGCCCGCAGGACCGGGTGCTGCTGGGGCAGATGAAGTCGATGTGGCAGAAGGAACTGGTGGATTCCTTCGCCAAGAAGGTGCCGACCGAGGCGGTGCGCCTGGACCGGTGGGTGGAGGAGGGCGGCCGGCCCGCGCCGGTCAACGGGCCCGACGGCCCGGGCGACGCCGGCTTCGACGGCGTGCCCACCCCCCTGAACGGGCGCACGTGCCGGCTGCACCACGGGGACGTGGTGATCGCGGCGATCACGTCGTGCACGAATACGAGCAACCCGGACGTGATGATCGCCGCGGGGCTGGTGGCGAGGAAGGCGGTGGCGCTGGGGCTGACGAGCAAGCCGTGGGTGAAGACCTCGCTGGCGCCGGGCTCGAAGGTGGTGACGGAGTACTTCAACAAGGCGGGGCTGACCAGGGACCTGGAAGCCCTGGGCTTCTACACCGTCGGGTACGGGTGCACCACGTGCATCGGCAATTCCGGGCCGCTGCCGGACTCGGTGGCCGCGGCGGTCAGGCAGGGGGACCTGATCGTGGCGTCGGTGCTGAGCGGGAACCGCAACTTCGAGGGGCGGGTCCACCCGCAGGTGAAGGCGAACTACCTGGCCAGCCCGCCGCTGGTGGTAGCGTACGCGATCGCGGGGACGGTGGACATCGACCTGGCGACGGAGCCGCTGGGGACGGGAAAGGACGGCAAGCCGGTGCACCTGCGCGACATCTGGCCGACGCATGCGGAGGTGGGCGCGGTCAAGGCGCAGTGCGTCACGCCCGAGCAGTTCAAGGAGCAGTACGCCAACGTGTTCACGGGCAACGAAACGTGGAATGCGGTGCCGGTGAGCAAGTCCGAGATCTACCCGTGGAACCCCAAGAGCACGTACATCCAGGACCCGCCGTACTTCGAGGGGATGGCGGCCAAGGCCCCGACCGGGGCGCTGCCGTCGATCCGCGGGGCCCGGTGCCTGGTGTTCGTGGGCGACTCGGTGACGACCGACCACATCTCGCCCGCCGGGGATATCGCCGAGGCCAGCCCCGCGGGGCAGTACCTCATCGCCCAGGGCGTGCCCAAGAGCCAGTTCAACTCCTACGGCTCGCGGCGCGGCAACGACCGGGTGATGACGCGCGGGACGTTCGCCAACGTGCGCGTCAAGAACCGGCTGGCCGTGGACCCGGGCACGGGCAAGGTCCGCGAGGGGTGGTGGACGCGGGACTTCTCGCGGGCCGGGGGCGGCAGAGTCGGGACGATCTACGACGCGAGCGTGAACTACAAGAAGGAGGGGACGCCGCTGGTGATCCTGGCGGGCAAGGACTACGGGATGGGCTCGTCACGCGACTGGGCGGCCAAGGGGGCGCTGCTGCTGGGCGTGCGCGCCGTGATCAGCGAGTCTTTCGAGCGGATCCACCGGAGCAACCTGGTTGGGATGGGGGTGCTGCCGCTCAACTTCATGCCCGGCGAGTCGGCGGCGACGCTGGGGCTGGACGGGACGGAGACCTTCGATATCACGCTGCCGGCGGATGTCGAGCCGCGCTGCCAGGTGTCGGTGACGGCGACGGGGGCGGGCGGGAAGAAGGCGGCGTTCGCGGCCCGGTGCCGGCTGGATTCGCCGGTGGAGATCGAGTACTTCCGCAACGGGGGGATCCTGCAGACCGTGCTGAGGAGGTTGCTGGACGAGAGCCGGCGGCAGGTTGCGGCACGGTGATGGAACCGGCCCTCACCAAGGAGATGCTGTCCCGAGCGCGGGTCATCGCCCGCGGCCGCCGCATCCGTGACCTTCCGCACCTGCTCGCGGCGTACGGCGGTGCGCCCAGCGGGTGGACGAAGCGGTCGACGCAGCGGCTTGAGGATTCGCGGGGCAGGTTCGAGTAACATTGGTATGAACACCATGGCATCGGCCGCTTCGAGATCAAACGCGTCGACATGAGCCCGAGACCAGAATGAAAGTCCGCTGCATCGCAACCGAGCACGAGGGCGTCCGGCATGACCTTTCGGTCGGCGACGTATACGAGGTCATCGGGATCGAGGCGGGCGACTACCGCCTGCTCAACGACGCGGGCGACCCGCTGCTGTTCTCGCCGGAGATCTTCGAGGTCGTGGACCCGACGCGCCCTGCGCACTGGGTCTGCGAGCCGATCGACGGCGTCGAGTACGCCTACTCGCCGGAACTCGGAGCCCCGGGGTTCTTCGAGGACTACCACGACGGCGACCCGCAGGCCGTGCGGACATTCAACCGCTACCTCAATCGCCACCTTCACTTGACCGACGCGGCGTGAGCGCTCCCGTCCAGTCCGCAGCGACGGCCTGAGCACGGCTCGCTGCGAATGCGTCAGGGCTTGCCGGCTTGGAGCGATTCGATCATCGCCGTCAAGGGGAGGAAGAACGAGACCACCAGCGTGCCCGCGGCGAGGAGCCCCAGCAGCACCATGCCCGCGGCCACCACCCAGTTGCACCAGGCGGCGCGCCCGAGCATCACGATGGCCGCACCGACCAGGAGGGCGATGGCGACGGCGCCGACGGGGCCGATCGCGCCGAGCACGTGACCGGCCTCGAGCAGGAACCGAGTCATGGGCGGCAGGCGCACGCCGAAGTCCGTGAAGATCTCCTCGAACCTGGGCCCCACCAGCGACAGCGCCAGCAGGATCGCGGCCCACAGGAGCGCCGCGATCGACGAAAACGCCAACTTCAAGATGTGCACGGCAGCATCGGGCTGCGCTGTCGGCTGGATCGGTAGCGCCACGTCCATGGGTTGATCC
>JBGPGM010000158.1:0-5839 GCA_041483855.1 Phycisphaerae bacterium
CAAGCCCGCCTACGCACCCTTTAAGCCCAGTGATTCCGATTAACGCTCGAGCCCCCTGTCTTACCGCGGCTGCTGGCACAGGGTTAGCCGGCTCTTCCTTTGGGGCAGATCAGTGTTTCTTGCCCCTGACAGCAGTTTACACGGCGAAACCGCTTCATCCTGCACGCGGCATTGCTCCGTCACGCTTTCGCGCATTGCGGAATATTCGTTACTGCAGCCTCCCGTAGGAGTCCGGGCAGTGTCTCAGTCCCGATGCGGCGGGCCGTGCTCTCACACCCGCTACCCGTCATAGGCTTGGTGGGCCGTTACCCCGCCAACTACCTGATAGGACGATCGCCGCTCCCAAGGCGGTAAACCTTTGCTCCGGAGAGATCATGGGGTATTACGCAGGATTTCTCCTACCTATCCCCCACCTCGGGGTACGTTCGATCGCATTACTCGCCCTTCCGCCACTTTCCCTTGCGGGCACGTCGACTTGCATGTTTTAGCCATGCCGCCAGCGTTCAATCTGAGCCAGGATCAAACTCTTCAATTGTTTTTCATTGGTCCGGCGCGCCCTTGTGGAGCACGCCGGTCAACCTTCAGAGTCTGCCTGTTCCCCCGGCCACGGAGGTTGCCCTCCACAGCCGGAGGCGGTCAAGCGCCCGCCGATCCGGTCCCGGGTTCTCCGGTGCGGGATCGACGTGCGCCCCGTCGGTAGGCTCTACCGACGGTCGGTTGCTGAACAATCGTCAGCAAACACTTTCTTCAACTTCCTTCAAGGTCATTAAGGAAAGGTGCTTGTGGTACGCGATTGTCCAGCGACGCGGTGCTGTGAACACCGCGTTCGCCTTGGTTCGGACACGGACGCCCCAGCGAAGGGCCCGGCGTATACCGGTTCCGTGGCCGCACATTCTCGCGAACCACCCAACTGTTCACTTTTCAAAGAAGTTCGGCGCCCACCGGCCAGAGCCGATAGCACACCCGTCCCCGCGGAGAATCTCTCAGGGGCAAGCGAGAGTCTAGCCCGGGCCCCGATGGTGTCAAGCCGGGGGGGAAAGATCGACCCCCGGCCCGCCGGCGCGGCCCTCGACCGGCGTGCGGGCCAGGACCGCGGCCCACAGGCGCGGGCGGTTGCCGGCTGGGATCGCCCGGGTGATCGCCCGGCAAGCCGCCCGCATCGTCGCCCCGGTCGTGACCACATCGTCTACCACGACGACCAGGGTCGCTGGCAGGTTGATCCCCCGCCGCGCATGGATCGTTCCGGCGACGTTCGAAGGCCGGCGGCTGGCAGGGACCGCCAACTGCGATGGCCGGTGCTGGCGCCAGAGGGCGCTGACCACCCTGATCTGGCAGTTCGCAAGGTCGGGGGCCGCCCACAGGGTGCGGGCAACGCCGGTGGCGATGACGTAGGGATGGTCGATGCCGCGGGAAAGACGCCGGCGGAACGAGGTCGGCACGGGGACAATGGCGATCTGAGGGATCCTGGAGCGATCCGGGCGAGAGTCTGGACCAATATGTTTATGTTCTGTTTGGATCGCCGCGAGCACCGATCGGCCAAGCAGTGCTCCCAGATCCACGCCCAGCCGGCGCCATCGAGTGAACTTGACCTCCTGGACGAAGGTGCTGAGAGGGGGGACATAGGACCCTAGCCGGATGAACCGGTCCCAACGCAAGCGCTTTCCGCGGCAGGCGGGGCAGCCGGTGGCGGCATCGGATTCGTGCGGCCCGGCGGTGACGCCGCAACGGGGGCAGTAGGCGGACGTCATATCGGGCGCCCAGCCGCGTTCGGCAGCGCGCCGGGCGAGCGGCAGGGCGACGGGGTCCAGCCAGGTGTGCTCGACTGCGCGCCAGAAGGATCGGCGGGGGACCGGCGGCTCGGGTGGTCGCGGTGGCGGATCGCGTTGGAAGACCGGCCGTGCCGTGGCCGGAGGCGCAGCCGGCGGCGCCCCGACCGCAGGGCTGCCGCTGGGGACGCGTCGCGGCGGCCAGACAAAGCGGCCCGCGACCGGCGGAGACCCATCGTTGACTTCGTCCGCGGCGGCCATCCTCTTAGAGCCCCAGGTGGTCTCGTAGTTTGCGGGAGTAGCCGGCCCGATGCAAGGCCTCGACGCGCGGCTCGTCGTAGAAAACCTCGAGCATGCGCGGCGCCGCCGGCTCGACCTGGGAGAGGGCCGGGGCCATGGCTCGCCAGTCGATCGTGCCATCGCCGGGTATGCGGTGGTCGTCGTGCTGGGAATCGTTGTCGTGGATGTGCAGGTAGGCGACGGCGGGGGCGCAGGCGCGCAGCGCGCCCGCGGCATCGCCGGTGATGTGCGCGTGCCCGGTGTCGAAGCACATGCGGATGAAGGGTGACGCGGCCGCCTGGACGTGCTGGGCCAGGGCGGGGGGGTCGTGCCCGAGCGGGCAGTTGAAGGGCTGGTTCTCGATGAGGTACATCACGCCCAGCCGCTGGCCGACGTCGGCCAGTCGCTTGAGGAACTCGTCGAGGCGCGGCCAGCGGGGACCCTGGGCAGCGTGGGCCTCGGCCGGTGACATGTCGTATCGATCGGGATTCCAGGCCGCGGGATGGACGACGACCATCGTGCCGCCCAGGTCGAGGGCGAGCCGGCCCTCGGCCTCGTAGACGGAGAGGCAGTGGCGGCGGTGGTCCGAGTCGGGGGAAGAGGGGTCGTAGTTGAAGCCGAAAACGCCGTGGATGGAGTCGAAGGCGAGGCCCGCCTCGCCCACCGCGGCCAGGGCCTGCGCGACGGTGGGGGCGTTGTCCTCGTTGCGGTAGAACTGGGCCCTGGTGCAGCCAAGGGCGCGGTAGGCAGCAAGGAGGCGGACGGGATCGAAATCGAAGCCGAAGGGCGCGGTGGTGGCGAGGATGGAAGAGGGCATCCGCGGGGGTCCTGGAGCAGGGTGGTGGTGGACTATACCGGAGGTCGCGCCGCGGGTGCCGAGGGCACTGCCCCAGCGCGGCGCTCCATTGCGGTCGCGGCTCAGGCGTAGGGCCTAGGCGCTCAGGCGTTCGCGGACGAGATCGGCGCGGGCTTCGCGGCGCTGGGCCTGGTCCATCTCGCGGTTGAGGACGCGCTGCAGGTGGGCCGGCTGGGTGAGGAGGATCAACTGGTTGACGGCCTGGTCGGAGGCGTCGGAGATAAGGCCGGCGTGGATGCCCAGGCGGACCTGGCTCAGGAGGCTGAAGGACTCCTCGGGCGTCAGCAGGCGGGCGTTGCGCAGCACACCCAGGGCGCGGAACACGGTGTCCTCGATCAGGCGGCGGCGCTTGTTCAGCAGCAGCGTCCGTGCCTTGCGCTCGTAGTCGATGATCTTGGGGATGATCTCGTGCTCGAACTCGTGCAGGATGACGCGCTCGGGCTTGCCCAGAGTGGTCTGGTTGGAGATCTGGTAGAAATCGCCCGCGGCCTCGGAGCCCTCGCCGTAGTAGCCGCGCACGGCCAACGACATGTCGCGGGTCGCCCGTCGGACCTTGTCCATCTCGCCGATCATCTTGAGGGCGGGCAGGTGGAGCATGACGGAGACGCGGATGCCGGTGCCGACGTTGGTGGGGCAGGCGGTGAGATAGCCGAAGCGCGGGGAGAAGGCGTAGGCGAGCGGGGCGGGTCCGGGGGCGGACTCGATGCGGGTGTCGGCGTCGTCGGCCTGCTCGAAGGCGCGGACCAACTCGAAGCCGGAGCGGAGGACCTGGATGCGCAGGTGGTCTTCCTCGTTGACCATGACCGAGAGGCGCTCGTCCGGGAGGGAGACGGCGACGCCGCGCGGCAGGTCGGCGGCGGGGGCGGGTGCTGCCTTCTCCGGAGTGGCGGCGGCGCCGGACGCGGAGGGCTTGGCGTGCTCCTTGGAGATCAGGTGGCGCTCGACCATGAGTGTGCGGTCGAGTTGCGGGGCGGTGTGGACGTCAACCCAGAGCATCTGCTCGGCCAGGCCGCAGTTGAGCAGACGGGTGCGGGTCAGGTCGAGGATCTGTTGCCGCTGCTGGCGGGAGGCGCGGGTGAGGAAGGGGAATCCGACGAGATTGCGGGCGATGCGCACGCGCGACGAGACGACCACGTCCGCGTCGGCCCCCAAGCCGCGCAGCCACTCGGCGCCCCGGCGGACGGACGCCGCGGAGAAGGAGGAGGGGGTGGGGTCGCTCATGGCCCCTCCTTGGCGCGCCTGGAAGGGGGGTTCGGGGGCAAGGGGGGTGCGTCGGGCTTGCCGCCTTCGGCGCGGGCGAGTTCGTCACGGAGCATGGCGGCACGCTCGTACTGCTCGGCGGCGACGGCCTCGGCGAGCTGTTTGCGCAGGGTCTGGATGCGGGCGATCAGGTCGTCGCGCGCCGGTGGCGGCGATGCGCCCTGATCGGGCGGTGCAGCGGGGGCGAGCGTGGTGCGGTGCGGCGTCTTGCCGACGTGGTGGGTGGCCCCGTCGTGGGCCCGCTGGAGGATGGGGCCCAACTGGGCCTCCATGGCGGTATAGCAGTCGGGGCAGCCGAGCAGGCCGGTGCTGCGGAACTGGGCGTAGGTGGTCGAACAGGCGGGGCAGGCAATGGCGGCGCCGGCGGCCTGGGCCGCGGGGCCCTGGGCCTGGGTGGTGATGTACTTGGTGAGCAGTTGGGTGATGGGCGTGTGGGACTGAACGGCCATTCCGGCCTGGCGGGCGCACTGCTCACAGAGGTGCTTCTCCACCTTGGCGCCGGCCTTGATGGTAACCTCGTGGACGGTGGCGTCCTTGTCGCAGTTGTCGCACTTCACAGGGAATAGTAAGCACCCGGGAGCCGGCAGTACGGCGCGCGGGAGCGGGAGCGCCGGAAAAGAAAAACGCCCGGGAGTAGGCCGGGCGGATGAGGGATCGGCGGGAGAGGAACAGCCTGGGTGCGGCGGTCAGTGCTGTGCGGCGGCGGCCTTCTGCTGGGCGGTGTAGCCGTACTTGCGCTTGAGGGGCTTGATGACCAGCCCGGACTTGATGGCGTTGGTGGAGACCTTGATGCGGCGTGGGCGGCCGTCGATGACGGCGGTGACGTCCTGCAGGTTGGGGCGGAACTTGCGCTTGGTGATGCCGGTGGGCTTGAGGCCGAAGCCGCCCTTGCTGATCTTCTGCCCGCGGTAGGTGCGGGTCATGCCCGCGCAGGTCTTCTTGCCGGTGAAATGGCAAACGTATGGCATCGGGGGCTCCCTGTGGTCGGGGTCCTGGAGGGGCAGAAGTTTAGGCAGGGGCGGAGCGTGGGCAAGCGCGGCGTGCCGGCACGCGGCGCTCACGCCCGCTTGATGTTCTCGCGGCTGATCATGAGTTCCAGCGTCTGGGCCACGAGTTCGATCTCGCGGGGAGTCAGGTTGTTGTGGAACGGGATCGCGATGGTGCGCTGGCTGATGGACTCGGCGATGGGGAAATCGCCGGGCTCGAATCCGAATCGCTCGCGGTAGAAGGGCTGGAGGTGGATGCAGGGGAAGTAATCGGCCGCGCCGATGTCGTGCCGGCGCATGCCCTGGAGGATGCGGTCGCGCTCCTCTCGCGTATACGACGAGGCGAGCCGGAGCACGAACACGAACCAGCTCATCGTGCTGTCGGCGTCGATGGTGGGCACGACCAGGTCCGGATGGGCCATGAGGCGGTTGATGTAGGCCTGCGCGACGGCCTGGCGCCTGGAGATGATGGCGTCGAGCCGGCGCATCTGGGCGACGCCCAGGGCCGCGGAGAGTTCGGGGAGGCGGTAGTTGTACCCCAGGCGTTCGTGGCTGAGCCAGGAGCCGGTGTTGGCGCCGGCGGCGGGGCCGGCGGCGGGGATGGGCCGGCCTTGGTTGCGCAGCGAGCGGCACAGGTCGGCCAAGCGGCGGTCGTTGGTGACAATCACGCCCCCCTCACCGGTGGTGATCTG
>JBGPGM010000159.1:0-5828 GCA_041483855.1 Phycisphaerae bacterium
GATCATGGCGCTGGACAGCGTGCTGCGCGAGATGGAGCAGGCGGCGGGGCGGGACGGGTCGGACCGCGATCCGCTGGCGTACTCGGTGGTGGTCTTCGGCTCGCCCGCCGGCGATGGCCCGTGGGGCTGGAAGATCGAGGGGCACCACCTGTCGCTCAACTTTACGTCGGCGACGGGGCTGGTCGCGGCGGTCACGCCGTCGTTCCTGGGGGCGAACCCGGCGGAGGTGAGGCACGGGGCGAAGGCGGGGCTGCGGGTCCTGGCCGCCGAGGAGGACTTGGCCCGGGCGCTGCTGGCGTCGCTGGAGGAGTCGCAGCGGGCGGAGGCGGTGATCGCGCCCGAGGCGCCGCGCGACATCCTGACGCTGCCGGGGCGGCCGCTGGACACGGCCGCGCCGGTCGGCCTGCCGGTGTCGAAGATGACGCCGGTGCAGCGTGACCTGGTGGAGCGTCTGCTCGACGAGTACGCGGGGAACCTGCGCCACGAACTGGCGGCGCAGGAGATGGACCGGATCCGGAACGCGGGGATCGAGAAGATCCGGTTCGCGTGGGCGGGCGGGGCCGCGCCGGGCCAGGGGCATTACTACCGCCTGACCGGCCCGACGTTCGTGATCGAGTACGACAACACGCAGGACGGGGCGAACCACGTCCACACGGTGTGGCACGACCGGGAGCGCGACTTCGGGCACGACCTGCTTAAGGAGCACTACGAGAAGGATCGGCACGCCAAGTGAGGCGGCGGGGACGCGCCGGGCCGTTCATGACCCACGACCCGGCTCGTCGATACGATCCGCCATGCCGCAGATACCCGTCCGGTCCCGGCGACTCCTGGCCCTGCCCCCGTTTCTCTTCGACGAGATCGACCGCAAGAGGCGGGAGCGGATCGCGGCGGGGGCGGACGTGATTAACCTGGGCGTCGGCGACCCCGACCAGCCCACGCCCGAGTTCATCGTCGAGGAGATGAACCGGGCCATGCGCGACCTGGTGAACCAGCAGTACCCGGCCGTCGGGGGTGGGCTGAAGGTGTTCCGCGAGGCGGCCGCGCGGTTCATGTTCGAGCGGTTCGGGGTCCGGGTGGACCCGATGCGGCACGTGGTGGCGCTGCTGGGGAGCAAGGACGGGATAGCGCACCTGCCTTGGGCGGTGACGAATCCCGGGGATGTGGTGCTCGTGCCGGACCCGGCGTATCCGGTGTACGAGATCGGGGCGGTGCTGGCGGGCTGCCGGGTGCGGAAGATGCCGGTGAGCCGCCAGACGGGGTGGAAGCCGGTGCTGGAGGGCACGGGGCACGGGGCACTGGGCACCGTGGGGGAGGAGGCGGGGGCCGGCGCGCGGCTGCTGTGGGTGAACTACCCGAGCAACCCGACGGCGGCGTCGGCGGATGTGGCGTTCTATGAGCGGGTGGTGGAGTACTGCGTGCCGCGCGGGATCATCGCGGCGTCCGACCTGGCGTATTCGGAGATCTACCTGGAGGGTGAAGGGCGGCGGCCAGCCAGCCTGTACCAGGCGCGCAACGCGAGCATCGACGAGACGCGAGCGATCGAGTTCCACTCGCTGAGCAAGACGTTCAACATGACGGGGTGGAGGATCGGGTTCGCGGTGGGGCACGCGGAGGTGGTGGGGGCGCTGAACTCGATCAAGAGCAACGTGGACTCGGGGACGTTCAACGCGATCCAGGCCGCGGGGGCGGCGGCGCTGAACAACTGGCGTAATCCGGCGGTGGAGCGGATGCGCCGGTTGTACCGGGAGCGGCGGGACGCCGTGGTGCCGGCGCTGGAGGCGATCGGGTGCGAGGTGGACCCGATCCCGGATGCGGGGTTCTTCGTGTGGGCGCGGACGCCGCGGGCCAGGGCGGGCGGCGCCGCCCGCATGGACTCGATGGCGTTCGCATCGCGGCTGCTGGAAGAGTCGGACACGGTGGTGGTTCCCGGGGCGGGGTTCAGCGCGGCGGGGCGGGAGTACTTCCGGGTGGCCCTGACGGTGGAGGCGGCGCGGATCAGGGAGGCGGGTGAGCGGGCCAAGCGGATCGCGTGGTAGGTGGAGGCGGCGGGCGGCGGGTTTATTCGCGGGTTGTTTGGGTTGCTGTTGTGCCGAGGGCGGCAGGACCGGGCTCGGGGTTACGTACAGTCTTGCGGAGGCCCTCGCGAGGATTGGGGGTGACCGCGCACGGAGGGACGGGGGTTATCGACCGACAAGGATGGCAGCATGGCGTGGCTGGTCGTGGTGGTGATGCTGGGGCTTGCGATCGTGGCGGTGGCGATCATCACGCAAACTTCGGGGCGCGGCCCGCGGAAGCGGGGAGCCGAGCGCGGCCAGCCGTACGACCTGCCCGAGACCGACCAGCGCGTCCCGCTGGCGGATCAGGCCGGAAAGCCTGCCCAAAGCACGCAGACGATCAACGAGATCAACCCGCCGCCGGGCGCCGCCCTCCATCGCCCTTGGCAGGCGGTGCCCAGCGGCGAGCCCGCCAGGCCGGCGGATTCCGGCAGCGCCGATCAGACGCCGGCGGAGCACGGCCAGGTGCTCGGGCGCGTCGTGAGCACGCCCGACGGCGAGGCGATCCTCACGACACCGCCCTTTGCGCTGCGGGAGTCCGTGTTCAGCAAGAAGAACGGCAGGTACGCCGCGGCCCTGGTGCGGCGGTTGCCGCCGTGGATCGTGGTGTGCCCGAAGGTTCGGCTGGACACGCTGCTGACACCGACGAGCCCCGACGGCCGGGACGCGGAGGATTGGCGGACGTGGCGGCATCGGGTGCGGGTGCGGTGCGTGGACCTGCTGCTGTGCGACCGGCGGACGTGGCGGCCGCTGGTGGCGGTGATTCTGCACCGCGAGGTCGCAACGGGGACGTTGGCCGTGAAGACCATCGGAGGGGGCCAGGACCGGATGGTGGACGAGGTGCTGGCGACGGCGGGGCTGCCGCTGGTGCGTGCGACGGGCTCGCTGGGCCAGGACTGGCCGGCGATCCGGCCGTATGTCGAGGAGGCGATGCTCCCCTCGCCGCCGGACGCCGAGGGGGGGCCCGGTAACGGCAAGGGCTGGGACGCCTCCGCTGCGGTGACGCTCCTACGTATGGAAGAGGAGCAGGGGTGGTTATTGGAGTAGAGGCGGGGATGAAGGGGCGGTGCGGGCCGGTAACAGCGCAACCCAGGGTGGACGTGCGGCGCCGATCGGCCCGCGGGGCGTTACACGCGCCTCGGCGTGGTCCGGAAATCAACGGATAGTGGCGGGCGGCCGTTGGTCGAGCCCTGGGCGGTCCGTGTTCTCGGGCGGCGTGTTCAGCACAGACGGATGGCGTGAGTCGCGGATTCGGCTGGCTGGATGGCGAGCAGGGGTGCTTGAATTCGATACTTCAAGGTCCGGCCACGCTGAGCCGGGGTGCGACTTTGGCTACCGGCTGGCGAACACCAGCCTCAAGCGTGAGGAGTGTGACCATGAGTAACCGCATGAATGTTGTCAGGAACGTTGGGAAGTGGACGTTGGCCGGCGCGATCGCGCTGGCGGCGGGAGGTTCGATCAGCCCGTGCCTTGCGACCAGCCGGCCGCCGCCGCAGCCGGCAGGGCGGACGTTGTACGGGATCTTCCGCGACTTCCGGGCCAGCAATATTCCGCGAGGCCATCCGGACTTCGAGATGACTCCGACGAACGGGCTGGGCACCTACCGGGGGATCGCGGCGGATCAGTTGGACTCGAACAGCAAGCCCGTGTTCTCGTCGAGGGGCTTCAAGGTGACGCAGCCGGCGATGGACGACCACGGCCGGCCGTTCATCGGGCCCAAGCCGTACTTGAGCGCGCACCTGGGCGACCAGGCCGCGGTGGCGCAGTTGACCCAGGGCGGGGCCGTGTTGTCGGCGGCGTCATTCGGCCAGTGGTACAACGACGTGCCGGGCGTGAACACGTCCGTCGCGTTCCCGGTGACGCTGCAGCCGGTGGCAGGGACGAACCTGTGGCGCTACGACGACGACTTGTGGACGCAGTGGACGCACGTGCCGGGGTTCGGCGGCAACCACGTGTACAACTACTCGTACGAGCTCGGCACGACGTTCGTCTATCACCAGGCTCACAACGACGTGCTGACGTGCGGAGCCGACGACTGCATGTGGGTGTTCATCGACGGCAAGATGGTCGTGGACCTGGGCGGCGTGCACACGTTCGCCGAGCAGACGATCGACCTGTCGCGCCTGGGCTGGCTGGTGGACGGCCATACCTACTCGCTCAAGGTGTTCTACGCCGAACGGAAGCGGGTGTTGTCGCGGTTCAAGTTGGAGACGACGCTCGACCTGGACATGGTGGACCTGCCCACGACGACGGGCCTCTACGACTGAGCCCTGCCTGAGGTCACCGATCATCCGCGCTTGAGACCGTGCGGCCCCGCACCAGGGCCGCACGGTTCTTTTTCGTCCGCGCGCGCCGCGGGCCGGCCTGGGCCGGCCCTCAGCACACCAGCAGCGTCGCCGGCTTTTCGAGCAGATCCTTGACCGTGGCCAGGTACTGCGCGGCCATGGCCCCGTCGATGACGCGGTGATCGCTGGACATGGTCATGGACATCTCGTGGCCGACGGCGAGCCGCTCCAGGCCGGTCTCGGGATCGGTCAGGACGACGGGCCTGGCGGCCGCGGCGCCAACGGCGAGGATCGCGGTGTTGGGCGGGTTGATGATGGCGGTGAAGTGATCGACGCCGAACATGCCCAGGTTGGAGATGGTGAAGGTCGAGTCGGACATCTCCTCGATCGTCAGACCCTTGGCGCGGGCCTTGTCGGACAGGGCGCGGGTCTGGGCGGAGACCTGGCGCAGGCCCATGCGGTCCGCGTGCCGGAGGGTGCCGACGACGAGGCCGCCGCCGCGCTCGATCGGCAGGGCGATCGCCACGCCGATGTTCACGTCGGCCACGAGTTCGACCGAGGGCTGGGTCGGGTGATCGACCCAGCGGGAGTTGATGAAGGGGTGATGGTGCATCGCCAGGGCGCAGGCCCGGACGAGGAAGTCGTTGACGGAGAGTTTGACCCCCTGCGAAGCCAGTTGCTCGTTGAGCTGCCGGCGGAGGGAAAGGAGCGCGTCCATCCGCGCGGACACGGTAACCTGGTAGTGGGGGATCGTGGTTTTGGATTGCACGAGCCGCCTGGCGATGGTAGCCCGCATGCTCGACAGCGCGACCGTGCGGGCTTCCAGGGGAGCGCCGACGGAGGGGGTCATCGCCACGCCGGGAACCGGGGCCGCGGCCAGGTCGCAGATCCTGGTCGTCTCGCGGGCTGGAGCGCCGGGGCGAGAGGACGGTGTTGGCGGCGCGGCTCCCGGCCGCGGCGGCGCGCCGGGCCCGGCCAGCGCAGCCTCAACGTCCTTGCGGATGATCCGACCCGACGGACCGGTGCCCTCCAGCGCGGCCAGGTCGATGCCGGCATCCCGGGCGATCTTGCGGGCCAGCGGCGAGGCGAAGACGCGCTCCGGCGCGCCGGTGGGCGCCGAGCGACCATTGGCATCAACGGGAGGGGCGGGGGGCTTGGTGGGGACCGACGGCGGGGGCGCGGTCGCGGTGCGACCGGCGGACGGTGCGGGGGGCGGCACGCCGCCGATGGTCTTCGTCGCGAGCGATGGGGCCGTCGCGACCGGCGGCGCGCTCGTCTCCCCCGCCTCGGCGAGCGTCATGATTACCGTCCCCACGGGCACCGCCTGTCCTTCCTTGACGGACAGCACGGCCACCGTGCCGTCGTCGAACGACTGGAACTCCATCGTGGCCTTGTCGGTCTCGATGTCCGCGATGACATCGCCGGACTTGACCTTCTGGCCCTCCTTGACGTTCCACCGGACCACCGTGCCGACCTCCATCGTGTCGGA
>JBGPGM010000160.1:0-5826 GCA_041483855.1 Phycisphaerae bacterium
ATAAGTGGTCTCGCCCCCCACCCCCCCACTACCCCTCCCGGGCACGCTCCCCCACCCAATGCCACCCGACTCCACCAACGTGAATGCTTACCTGCGAACGAAGGTGCTGACCGCCGGGCCGGAGGAGTCGAGGCTCATGCTGCTGGACGGGGCGGTCAAGTTCGCCCGCCAGGGGCGCGACGGCCTGGCCCGGAAGGACTGGGAAGCGGTGTTCAACGGCTTCTCGCGCTGCCGCAACATCCTCGTCGAGTTGCTCAGCGGCATGCGCCCGGAGGTGGACCCCGAGTTGTGCAGGCGGATGAGCACGCTGTACACGTTCATGTACACGCAACTGATGGACGCCAGCTACGAGAAAGATGTGGCCAAGGCGGACCGGGTGATCGAGCTGCTCGAGTACGACCGGCGGACGTGGGCGATGCTCGTCGAGAAGCTGACGCGGGAGCGGGCGGTGGCGAACCGGGCGAGCGACGCGGAGGCCGTGGACGCCGCGGGCCTGGCGGCGCTGGCGCACCGCCCCCTCCAGAATGGCGCGGAGGCGGGCGCGGCAGGGGAGAGCGCGGCGTACCGCCCGCTGAGCGTGCAGGGGTAGAGCGGGGCGGTCAGACGAGCGAGCCCGATGCGGAGCGCACCGCCAGTTGTGCGGCCAGGTTCTCCATGACGAACTCGATCTTGACGTTGGCCTGGACCTGGGCCTCGGCCTGGGCGACCAGGTCGATCATGCGCACTCGGGCCTGGACCAGCGGGTCGGCCTGGGCGGCGCCGGGGCGGGCGGCGGCGTGCAGCGACCTGCGGGCCTGCTCGGCCAGGAAGGCGAGCATGCGACGGGCCCAGGCCTTGTTGGCGGCGTCCTTGGAGGAGTCGGGGCGGGCCTTGACCCACGCGGCGGCGCGCTCGTCGATAAGCCGGGAGAGCGTGGCGCCGAGATCGCCTGGGAAGCGGCCGGCGTCGAGTTGCTCAAGCATCGGGGCGATCGCCTGGTGCCAGTGGTGGAGGCCATTTTCGGAGGCCAGCAGTGCCAGGCCGGGTGAGCCCGCGGCGAAGGACAGGAGCCACTCACGTTGCACGGCATCGGCGGCCAGGCCGGCGCGCACCAGCCAAGTGCGCATCGCGGCGTCGTCGAGAGGCGTGAAGGCGACACGTTCGCACCTGCTCCGGACGGTCATCAAGAGGCGGTCCTCGTCGGAGGTGACCAGGATGATGAGGGTGCCCGCGGGTGGTTCTTCCAGGGTCTTGAGCATGGAGGCCTGGACCGGCGCGTGCGAAGCCCAGCGGTCGAGCAGTTCCGCCTCGTCCACGATGAAGACCTTGCCGACCAGCGAGCGGTTGACCAGCACGCGGGTCCGGGCGGCCGGCTCCAGGAGGAACTCGTCGATCACGGCCTTGGGGATCGTGTACTGCTTCTGACCCCGTACCTTCTCGTCGCGGCTGATCGCGGCCAGTTCCTTGGTGACGACGTGCAGGTCCGGGTGGGTCCCGGCGCGGATCAGGTGCTGGACCTGGCTGTCGGGGTCCGGGGCGGGGTTCCCGGCCAGATCGGGCGCCGTCGTGGGGTCCAGGAGCATGGCCGCGAAGGCGATGGCGGTCGTGAACTTCCCTACGCCCGGCGGGCCGTGGAAGATCCAGGCGTGGTGGAGGCGCTGGGCGGCCATCGCGGCCCGCAGGAGGGCGACGGCGCGGTCCTGGCCGAGGACCTGGTCCAGCGACAAGACCGTGCGCGCCGACGGCGCGGGAGCCGCCAGGGGGGCGGAGTCGGAGGGGGCGTCGGAGCGTGCGGCGGGCTTGCGGGGCACGCCCAAGCGTAGGGGTGCGGGAAGGCGGGTCAGATGCTGCGCAGCTTGTTGACGCCGTTGAGCGCGGCGACCTTGTAGCACTCGGCGAGCGTGGGGTAGTTGAAGACGGTGTTGACGAAGTAGTCCACGGTGCCCTTGAAGGCCATGACGGCTTGGCCGATGTGGATGAGCTCGGTGGCTCCGGTGCCGATGACGTGCACGCCCAGGATGGTGCGCGTTTCCTGGTGGATGAGCAGCTTGAGCATGCCGATCTCGTCGCCGAGCAACTGGCCGCGCGCGATTTCCTTGTACTGCGCGATGCCCGCCTCGTAGGGCACGCCGGCGGCGGTCAGCCGCTCCTCGGTCCAGCCGACCATGGAGATCTCGGGGATGGCGAAGATGCCGTAGGGGAATAGTTCGGGGACGGAGTTGGTCGGTTCTCCGAACATGTGGCATGCGGCAAGACGGCCCTGTTCCATCGAAGTGGAAGCGAGAGCGGGGAAGCCGATGACATCGCCGACGGCGTAGATGTGCGGGGCTTCGGTCTGGTAGTGCTCGTTGACCTTGATGCGCCCGCGCTCGTCGGCGGTGACGCCCGCGGCCGCGAGGTTGAGCCGGTCGGTGTTGCCCTGTCGCCCGATGCAGTACATGAGGCAGTCGGCGCGGAGGGTCTTGCCGCTCTCGAGGGTGGCCTCGACCATGGTGCCGTTGCTGCCCGCCCCGGGGCGGGCGCCGGCGGGGGGCTCGATGGGTTTGATGGAGACGACCTTCTCTCCCAGGCGCAGCGTGACATCGGCCTGGCGCAGGTGGTACTGGAGGGCCTCGCAGACCTCGGCGTCGATGAACTCGAGCAGGCGGCTGCGCCCCTCGATCAAGGTGACGCGCACGCCCAGCGGTGCGAGCATGGAGGCGTACTCGGTCCCGATGACGCCGCCTCCGACCACGATCATGGTCTTGGGCAGGTAGGGCAACGCGAGGATCTCGTCGGAGGTGATGATCCTGTCCATGTCGAAGGGGATGTGGGGAGGCTTGCTGGGGACGGTGCCGGTGGCGATCAGGATGTGATCGGCCAGCAGGGTCTCGGTGGAGTGCTCGCCCTGGACGACGACGGTCTTGCTGTCACCGATGGACCCGATGCCGACCATCCGCTCGATGCCGTTGGAGGCGAAGTGAGAGTTGACGACCTCGATCTCGGCCCGGATGACGCGCTGGCATGACTCGATCAGGCTGGCCAGTTTGGTCTTGCGGTCGATGCCGCGGGAGAGGTCGGGGCCGTGCCGGGCCATGCCGGTGATGTCGATGACGGCCTCGCGCAGGGCCTTGGACGGGATGGTGCCGGTGTTGATGGCCACGCCGCCGACGAAGTGCATCTTCTCGATGACGCAGACGGTCTTGCCGAGTTTGGCGGCCTGGATGGCGCCCTTCTGGCCGCCGGGGCCGGATCCGATGACAACGAGGTCGAAGTGGCGCATGGGGGGGATTCCGGTGTGCGGGCGCGGTGACGGAGGGAGGCGGCGCGCGGCAATAGGACAGGGAGTGTATCGGACGGAAAGGGGCGCGGGGTTTGGGCGCGGGAGTTGGGGGTCAGCCTTCGGGGATCGCACAACGCGGGGCGCTCGCCGGCCCGACCGTCATCCCCCGGCCGCATGCGTCATCCCGCTCTTGCTACGATTCGCGGCCCCACACAAGGGCCCGCACCGGCTGCTCCACCCGACCGGACCTATCGCCCATGCCGACCTCCCGCCCCAACATGCCCCGCACCCCCCCACCACCACCCCCACCACCGGCGTCACCTCGCCCAGCGCCTACGCCGGCGCCGAGCGTGCAGTGGACGGCCGCGACGGTGCGCCGGCAGTTCATCGATTTCTTCAAGGGCAAGCCCGGGCCTGGGGCGAACGGGCATGAGTTCGTGCCGTCATCGCCGGTGGTGCCGGTGGACGACCCGACACTGCTGTTCACGAACGCGGGGATGAACCAGTTCAAACCGATTTTCCTGGGGCAGGCGGCGCCGGGGAGCGAGCTGGGGCGGCTGAGGCGGGCGGTGAACAGCCAGAAGTGCATCCGCGCCGGGGGCAAGCACAACGACCTGGAAGACGTAGGCAAGGACACGTACCACCACACCTTCTTCGAGATGCTGGGCAACTGGTCATTCGGCGATTACTTCAAGAAGGAATCGATCGGGTGGGGGATGGAACTGCTGACCAAGGTGTACGGAGTTCCGGCGGACCGGCTGTACGCGACGTACTTCGCCGGCGACGCCGCGGCGGGCCTGGAGCCGGACACGGAGGCGCGCGACACCTGGCTGGCGCATCTTCCGGCTGATCACGTGCTGCCCGGGAGCATGAAGGACAACTTCTGGGAGATGGGGGAGACGGGGCCGTGCGGGCCGTGCTCGGAGATCCATTTCGACCGGATCGGCGGGAGGAACGCGGCGGCGGTGGTGAACGCCGGGGACCCGGACGTGCTGGAGATCTGGAACCACGTGTTCATCCAGTTCAACCGGGAGGCGGACGGGTCGCTGCGGGCGCTGCCGGCCAAGCACGTCGATACGGGGATGGGGCTGGAGCGGCTGGTGAGCGTGCTGCAGAACAAGCGGTCGAACTACGACACCGATGTGTTCTTCCCGATCTTCGCGGAGATCGAGCGGCTGACGGGGGCGCGCCCGTACATGGGGCGTTTGGGGGCGGCCGACGAGGGGAACATCGACACGGCGTACCGGGTGATCGCGGACCACATCCGGTGCCTGGCGTTCGCGATCACGGACGGGGCGGTGCCGAGCAACGAGGGGCGCGGGTACGTGCTGCGCCGGATCCTGCGGCGTGCGGTGCGGTACGGGCGGCAGATGCTCGGGGCACGCGGCGGGTTCTTCAGCCAGTTGGTGCCGGTGGTGGTCAAGACGATGGGGGAAGCGTTCCCGGAGTTGACGAAGGATCCGGGTCGGGTGGCGAAGATTATTCTGGAGGAGGAGGAGTCGTTCGGGCGGACGCTGGATCGGGGGATCTCGCTGTTCGAGGAGGCAACAGCGCGATCCGTTAAGGCTGCTTGCTCTCACTTGAGGCAGCCCGAAGTGTACAGGGCTAACGTGACGACGCGCGGCAAGCCACCGGTGACGTTTCTTGTCATTGCGCGCGAGGGCCAGAAAAGCGCGCCAGTGATCGAACAGATCGACCGAGTTTCACCGAACATCTTCAGGGAGTACTTCGAAGCACCACCAGTAATTCCCGCCGACGATGCCTTCAAACTCCACGACACCTACGGCTTCCCGATCGATCTGACGCGCCTGATGGCGGAGGAACGCGGGCTGAAGGTGGACGAGGCGGGGTACGAGCGGTTAATGGAGGAGGCCAAGGAGAAGGCGCGCGGCAGCGCCAAGTTCGGCGCGGCCGGCGGGCAACTGGTCCTGCCCGGCGAGGCGGTCGGCCAGTTGGGCCGCATGGGGATCGAGCCGACGGACGACGTGGACAAGTACCACGGGCGCGACATCAGCGCCTCCGTCAAGGCGATCTACAACGGGCAGAACTTCGACGAGTTCGCGCACGCCGGCGGCGGGACGATGCACGCCATCGGCGTGATCCTGGAGCGCACGAGCTTCTACGCCGAGATGGGCGGGCAGGAATCGGACCAGGGACGCATCTTCGTAATCGGCGAGTCGCGCGGCAGCCCGTTCGACGCCCACGAGGGGGGTGAGTTCCACGTCGAGAAGGCGATGGTGTTCGGCGGGTACATCCTGCACATCGGTCGGGTAGCGCGTGGTGAGATCCGCGTCGGCGACCGCGTGCAACTGATGATCGACAAAGGGCGTCGCGCGGGCATCGTGTCCAACCACACGGGCACGCACCTGCTGAACCTGGCCCTGCGCCGGACGCTGGGCGAGGGGGTTGACCAGAAGGGCTCGCTGGTGGCCGCGGACCGGCTGCGGTTCGACTTCTCGTACGGCAAGCCGGTGGGCGGGGAGGAACTGGGCAGGATCGAAACATCGGTGCGGCAGTGGATCGAGCGGGACTTGGTTGTGTACACCGAGACCGCGCCGCTGTACGTGGCCAAGTCGATCAAGGGC
>JBGPGM010000161.1:0-5803 GCA_041483855.1 Phycisphaerae bacterium
CAGGCCGACGACGCCCGGGCCCTGGTGGAGCAGACCCAGGACGATCGGGCCGCCCTGCGACGCCGCGGCCCATATGAACGACGCCGCCAGGAGCAGCCCGCCGGGCCCGATGAGGTAGCGCCATCGGCCGATGTGCCACGCCAAGCCGATGCGCGGCGGGGAGGCCCACCAGAGGACCGCAGCGGTGAGGGCCGACACGGCCACCGATGGCAAGGCGAGGCTGTACGCCCCGAGGCCGGCCCATGCCAGCAGGACGGTCAACAGGGTGCGCAGGACCGTGTTGGCGGAGGCCAGGCCGGCGAGGAAGCGGAACCGGAGTTGGGCCTGCAGGCGCGCCGTGGGGACGATGCCGAGGGCGTCCAGCGGAAGGGTCAGGGCCAGCACGGCGATCAGGCCGGTCAGTTGGGGTGCCTCGTACAGCCGGGCCGCGAGGGGCGCGCCCGCGAGCATCGCCAGCGCGGCGGCGCCGCCGAGTGTCAGGCCCATCCAGAAGGTGGGCGTAGCCCACAGGTCGAGGCGCTTCTGGCGCTGAATGAGGACCTGTCGCAGGCCGCCTTGCTGAAGGAGCGCGGCGAACGTCATGACGGTGTAGGCCAGGCCGATAAGGCCGAAGTCTTCCTTGAGGAGCAGCCATCCGAGCACGACCTGGCCGACCGCGGAGACACCCTTGCCGATGATCGCCTGGCCCCAGAACCAGACGAGGCCGCGCGTGGCGTGGTCGGTCAGCGAGCGTTCGTTGACGGGAGCGGGGGCGCTCGGCCGGTGCGTGGGTGGAGTAGGACGAGTAGGGGGGGTGGGCGGGTGAGGCGGTGTCGTGGTGTTCATCGGACGCCCACCCGGCCGAGCGCCTTGCCGAGCAGTTCGCGCGCGCGATGGCTCAGTTCGGCCCAGGTCTGCGGCATCAGGAGTCGGGCCAGCGGGAAGAAGACGATTGCCCCGGCCGCGCCCATGGCGAGCAACTCGACCAGCCGCCCGGCGGCGAGCACGGAGACGTGCCGGCCGAGCGCGGGCGCGGCGTGTGTCACAGCATCGACGACCGACTGGCCGACGGCCGTCAACGGCACCCACGAGCCCGCGTACCACGCCGCGCCGGCCGCGCCCAGCCCGATGACGATCGGTCCCCAGACGACGCCGAGCACGTCGGCCCAGCCGCGCCCGCTGGGGCGGAGGGCGATGTAGAGGCCGATGGGCTCGGTCAGCAGAAAAAAGACGGCGACGGCCATGGCGGTGCCGACCTGCTTGCCCAAGAGCGCGCCCGGGATGACCAGAGCGAAGAACACCAGGACGTTCACGGCCGCGAGGATGAAGATGGCCCGCAGCCGGCCCCGCGTCATCATCAGCGAGCGCCCGCTGAGGCTCAGGAAGCGCAGGGACATGCCGATGCACAGCAGCTGCAGCAGCGGGATGCAGCCTTCCCACTTGGGCTGGAAGAGCAGGTGTACGACCGGGTCGGCGGCGGCAGCCAAGCCCAGGCAGCCGGGGACGAGGATGAGCCCCACGGCCCGCAGCGATCGCAGCAGCGCCGCCATCTGGCGCTCGGACTCGCGTTGGAGCCGGCTCAGCGCCGGCAGGAGGACGTTGGTGAGGTTGCCGGCGAGCAGGGCGATGGGCTGGCTGGCCAACAGGAAGGCGAAGTAATACAGGCCGACCACCTCGGCGGGCGCCACCAGGCCGAGGGTCAGGTAGTCGCCGTACAGGACGGCGAACGCGGCCAGGCTGGTGGCGAAGAACCAGCCGCCGTTGACCACCAGGAACCTCCACCGGTGCAGGTGCGGGCGCCAGTGGACGCGCACGCCGGTGGCTCTCCAGACCACCACCAGGCGCACGATCCCCACCACGATCAGCGGCAGGATGAACGAGTACGCCCCGAAGCCGCGCCAGGCCAGCAGCACCGCCAGCGACTGGTTGAGCACCGTCGCACCGGCCTGGTAGATCATCATCAGGCCGAAGCGCATGTCCGCCTGCAGCTTCGCCTCGGGCACGACGGCCAGGCTCGTCAGCGGGGCGGTGAGCGCGGCCACGAGGATCAGGCCGGTCAGTTCGGGCTTGCCGTAGATGAGGGCGGCGATGGGGGCCGCGCCGGCCATGACCAGGGCGCACACCACGCCGCCGGCCAGCGAGAGCCACATGCCGGGGGTGGCCCAGAGGTCGAAGCGGGCGTGCCGGCGGATGAGCAGTTCGCGCACGCCCAGTTGGTTGATCAGGCCGGCGAACATGGCGACGGTGTACGTCAGCCCGACGAGGCCGAAGTCGCGCGGCATGAGCAGGTAGGCCAGTACGAGGTTGCCGACGAAGCCGGCGACCTGGACGCACAGGAGGTTGAGGATGCTCCAGGCCAGCCCGCTGGCCGCGCGGCCGCCCAGGGGCGCCGCCACGCCGGGCACGGGGGCGCGCTTGGCCGCGACGCTGCTCATGGGTGCGTCCCCGCGGTCTGGTCGGGCAGCCGCTCGGCGGGCGCGGCGTGCAGCATGACCGTGGCGGTAATGGCGGCCAGGGCAACGGCCAGCCCGATCGGCCCTGCGACGCGTAGGGCGCCCTGGGCGCGCGCGAGCCATCCCGTCGGCGCGGCATCTCGGTCCGTTTCGACGCGGCACGCCGCAAGCGCCAGCATCAGCAGCAGCATCGGCTCGGTGTAGCGCTGCCAGAGAAGCGGGCTGGCGGCCTGCGCCGCGGCGAAGCCGGCAAGGGCGGTGAGGAAGATCCACCGATCACGCCACGAAAGGGCCGCGCCCCAACCGACGATGGCGATGGCGCCGACCGGCGCCAGGACGAGCATGAGCGGGCTGGTGCGCCCGGCGATCAGAACGCCATGGGTGTCCAGCCATGCCACGGCGTTCCACAGGCCGGTGCCGCGCCGCGGATACGCGTAGTTGGTCTGGGGCAGCGCGGCGGCCAGCAGGCCGATGAGCGCGGCCGCGACGATCAGCGACGGGCGCTGCGTACACATGCGCCACAGCGGCCGGATGTAGTAGGCGATGAAGAAGATGCTCAACACGCCGGTCAGCACGAGGATGAACGCCGGCGCCGCGGGGCTGCTGCCGGCGTACAACTTGTGATATCGCGGAACGACCAGGCCGCCCCAGAGGTGCGCGAAGTAGCCGACGATGGCGATGGCCGGGACGGTGGCGAGGATGACGAGGACAGTGCGGTGCAGCCGCCACGGGAAGTCGGTGAGAATGCCGGGCTGAACGTCCGCATCGCTGTCGTCGCGTCCGAGCCACGCCGCCGCCCACAGGACCGCCGCGGCCCAGAGGTGAACCTGCCGCATCAGCACGAGCACAGCCAGGAGACCGCCGCCGAGGAGCGCGGTCCAGGCGTCCACCCGCGGGCGCAGGGCCACGAGCAGCACTCCCAGCACGCCCCACCACGCCGCGTTGTCCGGCAGCAGCCAGATCCCGGGGAAGAGGATGTAGATCGACGCCACGGCGGGCAGGCAGCAGGCGAGCGCCCGAATGGCGTGCCCTGGCGCCAGTGGCCGGCCGGGCCGCGCCCTGGTGCACGCCAGCCCGAGCGTCCCGATGAGGCCCGCCGTCCACACCGAGCCGGCCAGTTGCAGCACCGCCAGCCGGTCCGAAACGTACCGGCACACCGCCGCCAGCACCACGTGGTACCCAGGCGTGGTCGCGGACGGGTAGTCCGAGAAATCAGGGCACGGCCACTGGTCCGCGAACATCCGCACCGCCGGCTCGTGGAAGTTGATCTGGTCGTACGCGCCGCGCCCGTTCATGTTCCCCGACAGGATCACCGGGCAAGCGGCCCCCAGGAAGGCCAGGACGAGCACCAGGGCCGGCCAGTCGCGCCGGGGGTTCAACCACCCGGAGCGCGGCCCTGTGTCGGACGAGTCGTGCCCGATCTTGGACGAAGGATGACCCATTGAAGAGCAATATCGGTCGGTCCGTGATCGGCTCTGCCGGACTGGCACCGGGGCACGCGGGGTTATACTAACGCCGCTCCGTCAAGGCCGGTTCGGCCGATGGGCCGGATGCACGCCCGATCCGGCTGTTTGTCCCGTGGCTGACGGGCGCGCCGGCCCGCGCGGCGCACGGAGCCCCCGATGGGTCTGGTCACCCCCCAACCCCCCACGGCACCTCCAGTCGCCCCGCCACAGGGTCCGGCCCGGTGGCTGATGTCCCGGCTGCACGGGCCGGTCTACGCGGCGCGGTTGCGCGAACTCGTCCGGCGGATCACGCCGCTGCTGCGGTCCGGCGACGCGATCCTGGATGTCGGATGCGGCAACGGCACGCTGGCCCGCGCGATCCTCGACGCGCCGGCGTGCCCGCCCGGCGTGACGGCCACGGGCCTGGAGCGGTTCCGGCGCGGCGGGGAGCCGATCGAGGTGATCCAATACGACGGGGGCACAATCCCGCTGCCAGACCGCTCGTTCGACCTGGTCATCCTGGCCGACGTGCTGCACCACGAGGACGAACCGGACCGGCTGATCGCCGAGTGCGCCCGCGTGTCCCGGCGGCTGCTGGTCATCAAGGACCACCAGGTGCGCGGCCCGCTGGCGCAGCAGCGGATCTCGCTGATCGACTGGGCCGCCAACGCCCCGTACGGCGTGAGGTGCCTGTACCGCTACAACACGCCGGGCCAATGGGAGCAGGTGCGGGCGCGCCACGGGCTGAGGCTGGTGCAGGAACTGCGGTCGATGCGGCTGTACCCGCCGGTGGTGAACCTGCTCTTCGGGCGGGCGTTGCAGTACATGGCGGTGCTGGCCGTGCCGGGGGCTTCGGCGGCGCGGGGCGCGGCCGACGCGTCCGCGACGCAAGCGGGCGCGGGCCCGATCCGATAATGTTGACGCAGCATGGCGTCCAACGCTCCAACCGTGGTTGTCCCCGACGCGCCCCGCCCGCTGGCGCTGAGCCTGCTGCAACTGGCCAGGCCGCGCCAGTGGGCCAAGAGCGTGTTCGTGCTGCTGGGGCCGTTGTACGGATACGCGGACCTGAACCGCCCGTGGATCGAGGTGCTCGTGCCCGCGTTGATCGCGGCCGCGGTGTTCGCGCTGGTCTCCAGCGCGTGCTACGTGGTCAACGACATCGTGGACGCCCCGTACGACCGGCGGCACCCGCGCAAGGCGCGCCGGCCGATCGCCTCGGGGGTGGTCACGGCGCGGCAGGGCGCGGTTTTCGCGGGGGTGCTGATCCTGGGCGCGGCGGGGCTGATGCTGGGGCTGGACCGGGCGGTGGCGCCGTGGGTGGCGCTGGCGGCGGGGGCGTACGCCGCGAACGTCGCCGTGTATTCACTGGCGCTCAAGCGGATCGTGATGGCGGATGTGATGTGCCTATCCATGGGGTTCGTGCTGCGGGTCATGGGAGGGTGCGCGGCGGTGGGGATCGGGCCGACGTCGTGGCTGCTCAACTGCACGTTCTTCCTGGCGATGTTCCTGTCGTTCGGCAAACGGCTCGGCGAGCGACGGACGATGGGGGGGCAGGCGCCGGCGGTGCGCGGCGTGCAGCGGGACTACACCGACGAGCTGCTGCGGATGGTGGTGGTGGTGACGGCGGTGGCGACGCTGATCACGTACGCGGGGTACGTGCAGGCGCACGAGAAGGACTACACGCGCGGGTTCAACCTGCTGTGGCTGACGATGCTGCCGGCGACGTTCGGGATGCTGCGCTGCATGGTGCTGCTGGAGCACGGGGACTACGACGACCCGACCGAGCTGGCCACGCGCGACCGGCCGTTCCAGTTGGCGGTGGTGGTGTTCGGGCTGGTTACGTTGGCGCTGATCGTGGCGTTGCGGCTGAACGCGGTGGTTTGAGCGCGGGCGCGGAGGGGGAGATTCAACGCCAAGGGCGCGAAG
>JBGPGM010000162.1:0-5784 GCA_041483855.1 Phycisphaerae bacterium
ACCAGGGCGCGCTGCCATTCCAACAGGGCCGCGGGCTTGCCGGGGGCGGCCCCGACGATGGATTCCAGGCCGAGGCGGGCGAGTACGGGAGGAGGCGGTGGCGGTGCGGCGAGCGGGCTCTTGACCGGTGTGGCCGCGGAGAGAGCGGCGGCGTGACGCTCTTGCGCGTCAGCGCGTAGGGTCGCTTTCTGGGCGGCGGCAGCGCGGGCGGCCTTTTCCTGGGCGACGCGGCGATTGCGGTCCTGGGCGGACTCATAGGACGACTGAGCCGAGGCAGGCGCCTGAGCGGTGGGCATCGAGCGGCGCTGAGGCGGGGGGGTGGCGTGGCGCGGCTGGGCAGGAGGCGGGGCCGGGGCGCGCCGGATGGGCACAGCCGGGCGGGGAGCCTGGGTCGTGGGCGGCGGAGGACGTGGGCTCGCAACGGAGCCTCGCACCTGGCCCTGCTGCTGCATCTGACGCCGGCGCAGTTCGTTGAGTTGCTGCTGGCGGCGTTGGGCGAGTTCCTGGAGCAGGCGCCGTGCGTCCATCGCCCCCGCGGGCGTCGCAGGGGGGACCGAGACGGTCGCCGGGCCCGTCACGGAGGCGGACATGGACTGGTCGGTGTCGGCCCGGCCGGTGCGGAGGAGTTGGTCGCGCCGGCGGTCGCGCTCGGTCTGGACGCGCTTGAGGTCCGACTGCTCCTTGAGTTTGCGCAACACCCAACTGATCGCCGAGAGCGACAGGAAGACGACAATGATCAGGAGTTTGATGACCTGGGGGTTGGGCATCGCCACGTGTGATGGTATCGGTTCAGGGCAGGCGGGGCGCGAGGGCGACGGGAGGCAGCAGGACGGGCCCGTTCGCGCTCACGGGGGTGAGAAGATCGAACGGAACGCCGAAAACACCGGCGAGCGTACCGGGGGTGAGCGTGCTGATGGCTGTGCCGCGGGCGGCCAGACGCCCCGCCGCGTCGAGGATGAGGGCGTGCTGGGCGAAGCGGAGCGCGGCGGTGAAGTCGTGGAGGACGACGACGACGGTGCGGCCGAGGGTGGCGGCCTGGTCGCGCAGCAGGGCCATGGCGTGGAGCGCGTGCGCGGGGTCCATGGCCGCGCAGGGTTCGTCGGCGAGGATGACCTGTGACCCCGCGGCGGGGCCGGTGGTGGCGGGGTGTGGGGCGAGTTGGGCCAGGACGCGGGCGAGGGTGGCGCGCTGCTGCTGGCCGGCGCTGAGGTGGGCGAAGGGTTCATGGGAGCGCTGGGTCAGGTCCATGGTGGAGATGGCGTGGGCGACGGCGCGCTCGTCGGACGGGCGAGCGAAACGGCCCAGGCGGACGTATTGGATGACGGAAAGGGGTGCGGCCAGGGTGGTGGACTGGGGGACGTAGGCGATGCGTGCGGCGCGCCGTGCGGGAGGCAGCGTGCAGACGGGCGCATCGTCGACAGTGACGGACCCGGATCCGGGCGCCAGCACGCCCAGGAGCAGCCGAAGCAGCGTGGACTTGCCGGCGCCGTTGGGGCCGATGACGACGGTCAGGGCCTCGGAGGCGAGGTCGGCGGTGATGTCGGTCAGGACATCGCGCCCTGGGGAATAGGAGAAGGAGAGATTGCGGATGGAGAGGGGCATGGGGGAAGCGACCGAGGGACAAGGCAGCAGATCGGGATCAGGTGCGGTCGGTGCTGGTCAGATCCGTTTGCTGGCGGTTGTGGAGAGTCATAGGCTTGCGGCTATGGGCGAGACGAGCGCGGGCAGGACGGTGGCGGTCACGGGGGCGACGGGGTTCGTGGGCCGGTACGTCGCGGCGGAGTTGCTGCGCCGGGGGCATCGGGTGCGGGCCTTGGCGCGGGACGTGGAGAAGGTGCGGGAGGCCCTGCCGCGGGACGAGCGCGTGGCGGTGGTGGTGGGGTCGGTGTTCGACGAGCGGGCGACGGCGGAGTTGCTGGGTTCGGCAGGAGGAGGGAGTGGCGCGGACGCGTGTCTCCACCTGATCGGGATCATCCGCGAAGCGAGCGGGGGGCAGACATTCGAGCGGATGCACGTGGGGGCGACGGGAGCGATCCTGAAGGCGTGCCAGGCGGCGGGCACGACGCGGTTCGTCCACATGTCGGCGCTGGGGGCGCACCCGGAAGGCAGGGCGGAATACCAGCGGACGAAATACGCGGCGGAGGTGCTGGTGCGGCGCGGCGGGCTTGACTGGACGATCTTCCGGCCGACGCTGATCCACGGACCGGAGGGAGAGTTCGTGCAGATGGTCAGCGACATGGCGTCGGGGCAGGAGCCCCCGTACTACTTCATCCCGTTCTTCGCGCGGATGGAGGTGGACGAGAGCGTGCCGATGGGGCCGGCGCGGAAAGTGGCGGCGAAGGTGCAGCCGGTAGCGGTCGAGGACGTGGCCTGGTGCTTCGCCGAAGCGATGGACCGGCCGCAGACCATCGGGGAGGTCTACAACCTGGTGGGGCCGGACGTGCTGAACTGGCGGCAACTGCTGGTGTTCTATCGCAACACGCTGCCGGGGACGAACCGGAAGCTGCCGGTCAGCGCAATCCCCGGGGACAAGGCGGCGCTGCTGGCGCGGCTGGCCAAGCGCGTGGGCCTGGGGGGGCTGCTGCCGTTCAACGAGGACCAGGCGTACATGGCGATGGAGGACTCGACGGCTCAGACCGCCAAGGTCGCGGCGCATCTGGGGCTCAAGGCCCGGCCGTTTCGGGAGACGGTTAAGGAGTATGCGGCGAGGGTTTAGGGGACAATGGACCGGGAGGAAGGGTCGCGAGCGTGGGCCGGGCGGGGTGGATAGGCTGCGGGGGGAGATGAACGCATGGCTCTGAAATACCGGCAACGGCTCCTGGACCACTTGCAGCACGAGTCGTACGCCGCGGCGTCGTTGGACAAGGCCGCCGATGAACTGGGCGTCGAGGCGCGGGACCTGGACGAGTTCAAGGCGACGCTCAAGCGGATGGCGGACGAGGGGCTGGTGGTCATCGACGCGAACGGGCGTGTGACGCTGCCGGCGATGCCCAAGGAGGTCACCGGGACGTTCAAGAAGAATCCGAAGGGGTTCGGGTTCGTGGTGCCGGACGCGGCGTACCGGGAGGGAGACTTGTTCATCCCGCCGGGTGAGACGTCGACGGGGCTGACGGGGGACAAGGTGCGGGTGGAGGTGGTTCGGGGGATGCGCCGCGGCGAATCGGACACGACCGGGCGCATCGTGGAGGTGCTCAAGCGGAAGCGCAAGTCGTTCACGGGGGAGCTGGTGCAGCGCGGCGGGATGTGGGTGGTGTTCCCGGACGGCAAGGAGTTGACCGAGCCGGTGGTGGTCCGCGACGCGGAGGCCAAGAACGCCAAGGCGGGTGACAAGGTGGTGGTGGAGGTGCTGCACTACCCGGAGGGGAGCATGCTGGCCGAGGGGGTGGTTACCGACGTGCTCGGCGAGGCGGGGCTGCCGGACGTGGAGACGCAGGGGGTGATCGCGGCGTACGGGCTGCCGGGCGAGTTCCCGCGCGAGTGCGTCGAACAGGCACTGGCGGCGACGGACCGGTTCGACGAGGAGGTGGAGCGCGGGGAGCGCGAGGGCTTCAAGGACCGGCGGGACCTGCGCGATGAACTGATCCTGACGATCGACCCGCCGGACGCCAAGGACTATGACGATGCGATCCACCTGAAGAAGACGGGCGACGGCTGGGAACTCGGCGTCCACATCGCGGACGTGGCGCACTTCATCGGGCCGGGCACGGCGCTGGACGAGGAGGCCAAAGAGCGGGGCAACTCGGTGTACCTGCCGCGCAAGGTGATCCCGATGCTGCCGGAGGTGCTCAGCAACGGGATCTGCTCGCTGCAGGAGGGTGTGGTGCGGTTCTGCAAGTCGGCGTTCATGCACTACGACCGGACGGGGAGCCTGGTGGGGCAGGACGTGGCGGCGACGGCGATCCGCAGCGCCAAGCGGCTGACGTACCTGGAGGCGCAGGCGCTGATCGACGGGGACCTGAAGGAGGCCCGCAAGCACGCCAAGACGGAGCCGCGCTACACGGACGAACTGATCGCGATGCTGCGGGAGATGGAGACGTGCTCGAAGGCGATCCGGGAGCGCCGGCGGAGGGCGGGGATGATCCACCTGGAGTTGCCGCAGGTGAGCCTGATCTTCGACGAGCTGGGGCACGTGGTGGACGCGGAGCCGGAGGACAGCGCGTACACGCACACGCTGATCGAGATGTTCATGGTGGAGGCGAACGAGGTGCTGGCGCGCCTGTTCGAGGGGCTGGGGGTTCCGCTGATCCGGCGGATCCACCCGGACCCGACCCCGGGGGACGTGGCGGAGCTGCAGGGGTACGCGCGGGTGGCGGGGTACAAAATCCCCAAGCGGCCGACGCGCCAGGAGTTGCAGGGGCTGCTGGAGGCGACGGCGGGGACGGGGGCCGCCCGCGCGGTGCACATGGCGGTGCTGCGGACGCTGACCAAGGCGGAGTATTCGCCGGCGCTGATCGGGCACTTCGCGCTGGCCAGCACGGCGTACGCGCATTTCACCAGCCCGATCCGGCGCTACGCGGACACGACGGTCCACCGCGCGCTGACGGAGTACCTGAGCCTGACCGACAACGGTCGGAGCCGGCCGCGCGGGGACAAGGACAAGCGGCTGCTGGGGCACCGGCTGCGGGACAGCCCGATGTGCCCGGACCACGACGCGCTGGTGGAGATCGGGCGGCACCTGACGGCGACAGAGGTGAACGCGGCGGACGCGGAGAACAACCTGCGCCAGTTCCTGGTCCTGCAGTTGCTTCAGGCGCACCTGGGGGACGCGTTCGACGGGATCGTGACGGGGGTGACGCAGGCGGGGGTCTTCGTGCAGCTGGAGAAGTACCTGGCGGACGGGATGATCAAGACGGCGGACCTGCCGATCGGCAAGGGGCACATCGGGGGGCGCTGGCGGCTGGACGACCGGACCGGGGCGCTGGTGCACGAGCAGACGGGGCGGTCGTTCAACATCGGTGACCGGGTGGTGGTGCAGGTGGCGGCGATCGACCTGGCGCTGCGGCGGATGGACCTGGCGATCGCGGACCCGCGGGCGCGGGAGACGGGCAAGACGAAGAAGGTGCCGCCCGGCCGGAGCGAGGGCTTGGGGGGCGGTCACCTGAACCTGGATTGGGAGGTGCTCAAGGGCGGCCAGACCGGCGCCGAGCGGCGGTCGCAGAAGAGCAAGTCGCGCGAGCGGGGGAAGGCGGATTTCAGGACCGAGCGGAAGGGGAAGGGCAAGAGGCAGTAGTGTTTTCTGCGCCGACGCCCGGGGCGGACGACGCGTGGCGGCGCTATCGGACGCGTGGCGTAGCCGGGACGGCGCTGGGGCGGGGCCTCCGCGTGCGCCCCGTTTCAGCGGGTCCACGCCGGGTTCAAGGAATTCGCTTGGGGATGACCTGCACTAGCGGAGGCGGTATAACGTTGAACCCGACAAAGGAGGCTCGGCCATCGCACACAACCAGAACGAGCGGAATGGAGCCAGAGCGCGCCTGGGCGCACCCGGCCTGGGCGGGTGGATGCTGGTGGGGATGGGGGCCGCGGCGGCGCTGACGCTGGGGGCGGGACTGGCGCAGGCGCGCCAGGAGGCCAGGCCGCCGGAGCAGAAGCAGCCGGACAAGGGCGCCGGCGCGCCGGCGAATGCTGCGGGGCAGACGGGTGGCCAGCCGGGCGGGCCGGCGCCGGGTGCGAAGGTGGGCGGCGTGAAGCCGTCGGGGGGCGTGGATGCGGAGAGGAAGACGTTCCAGTTCTCGGCGATGTCCGAACCGACGGACCTGACGGAACTGGTCAACTTCGTGCGCGACC
>JBGPGM010000163.1:0-5778 GCA_041483855.1 Phycisphaerae bacterium
CTCGGCCCCGCCGACCTCGACGACGATCCCCGACGCGCGCCGGTCGCCCCGCCCCAACGGCACATCCACGCGCTCTCCCACGGCCAGGTCCGTCGGCGTGGAGTAGGTCAGCCCGGCGGCGGTCTGCGCCTGGTCGATGCCGCGTTCCACCGCCACGCGCACGTACCGCCCCGGCCCGCCGGCGGGGCCGGCCTGACCGCCGGGCAGCACCGGAGTTTCGCTGAAGAGGCTCTCCATGGTCGTGCCTCACACTATCAGTCCCATGCCGCGCCCGTCTACACTTGAGCCATGCCCAGCGACTGTCCAGCCGTCGGCCGTCTCGCCCTGGAGGACGGCAGCGTGTTCCGCGGCCAGGCGTTCGGAGCGGCCGGGCGGGGGATCGCCCAGACCGCCGAAGTGGTCTTCAACACCTCGATGACCGGCTACCAGGAGGCCCTGACCGATCCTTCGTACGCCGGCCAGATCCTGGTGATGACCGCTCCGCTCATCGGCAACACCGGCGTGAACGTGGAGGATGTCGAATCCGCCAGGGTGCAGGTCTCCGGCTTCGTCGTGCGCGAACTGGCCCGCGTCCACTCCAACTTCCGGTCCACCGAGGACCTATCCACATACCTGGCCCGTGCCGGCGTGCTGGCGATCACCGGCGTCGATACCCGCGCGCTGACCAAGCGGCTGCGCGTCGCCGGCGTGATGCGCGGCATCATCAGCGACGACGAGCGCCTGACCGACGAGCAACTCGTGGCCGCGGCGCGCAACGCTCCGGTCATGGACGGTCAGAATCTCGTGCCCCTGGTCGGCTGCGCGACGAGCGCGACGTGGTCGGAGACGCTGGGAGACTGGTCACCCGGCGCGTCGGCGGGCGGCGGGACGGCGGCGCTGCCTGCTGGAGCGCGAGCCATGCGCGTCGTCGCTGTCGACTGCGGGGCCAAGCGGAACATCCTGCGCAACCTTGCCCATCGCGCCTGCCAGGTTGTCATCGCGCCGCACACCATCACCGCCGCCGAGGTGCGCCAACGCTACCACCAGGGCGAGATCGACGGCCTGTTCATCTCCAACGGCCCGGGCGACCCCGCGGCCGTGACCGCGACCATCCATACGCTGCGAGAGCTCGTCGGCGCGCCCGCCGGCGCAACGACGGCCGCGGGTCGTCGGTCGGGGCCCATTCCCACATTCGGGATATGTCTGGGTCACCAACTGCTGGCCATCGCCCTCGGAGCCAAGACCTACAAACTTAAGTTCGGCCACCGGGGCTGCAACCAGCCCGTCCTGAACCTCATCACGGGGCGTGTCGAGATTACCAGCCAGAACCACGGCTTCGCGGTGGACCGCGACAGCCTTGTCGCGGCGGGCGGCGAGCCGACCCACATCAACCTGAACGACGGCACCGTCGCCGGGTTCTGCATGAAGGACCGACCGCTCTTTTCTGTGCAGTACCACCCCGAGGCGTCACCGGGTCCGCACGACGCTTCGTATCTCTTCGATGCTTTTCTCCGGATGATGCGGACGGGAACACCCCTGTCCCTGGACCTGCTCCGGAATGCCGGCGAGCACACGCCCACCCCGGCCGCGGCCAATGCCTGAGCTCCTGCAACGTCCGGCATCGGGGCCGGTACCGATTCGGGCCAAGGCGGCCACCGTCCGTGCAATACAATGGGTCCCGTTCGTTCTGCTCCCTGGGGAGGGTTCAGGAAGGGGCGGCGTTGGGCACAGGTGCAGAGCCTGTGCCGCTATGTGCGTGTTCTGGACAGGTGAGGTACCTGGCGCCCGCAGCGGCGGCGTCCACTCGGAGACCAACGATGTCAGCAGTCAGAGTCGGTAGGACGATGGGCGTTGCAGCGGTGGTGTCACTGGCCGTGGGGTTGATCGCCAGCGGCCCGGCGTTGGCGCAGGGCGGTGGTGGCGGCGGTGGCGGTCGCGGCGGCGGCGGGGGCGGCCTATTCGGCGGTTTCGGCGGCGGCATGGGCCAGTTGTTCGATGGGCCCGTGAACACCAAGGAGCTTGAGTCCTACGCCAGCCTGCTTGGCTTGGACGCAACCCAGAAGCAGGCCGCCCAAGCCCTGCACGACGCCGCGACCGCGGAGTTCGCCGCCAAGGCCAAGGCCATGCGCGACAAGATGGATGCGGCCCGCAACGAGGCCCGGGACAGCGGCGACCCGTCCGTCTTCCGGGCGATCCAAAACCAGATGGCCGACTTCATGAAGACGCGCGAGGCGACGGAGAAGAGTTTCCTGGACGACTACAAGGCCCTGCTCACTCCCGGCCAGCTGGAGAAGTGGCCCGCGGTCGAACGCCTCCGCCGGCGCGAGCACACCGTCGGGCGCGGGTTGCTGAGCGGCGAGCGCGTGGACCTGGTCAAGATCGTGGATGACCTCAAGCTCCCCGCCGACGCGCGCCAGCCTCTCACACCCACGCTGGACCAGTATGAGGTGGACCTGGACCGCGAGCTGGCCAAACGCAACGAGATCTACGACCTGGCCCAGGCCAAGATCCGCGAGATGATGGCCGGAGGCGGCGACTTCCGGCAGATGATGTCCGCCGACAACCCTGAGATCAACGACCTGTTCAAGAAGGGGCGTGAGGCGGCGACGCGCGTGCGCGACGTCAACCGCAAGTACGCCCGCCAGATCGAGTCGGCACTGCCCGATGCGCAGCGCAGCCAGTTCGACGCGTCGGTCCAGCGCGAGAGTTTCCCGCGCATCTACCGCCCCAGCCACGCCACGCGCGTCGTCGACGCGGCCGCCGCCATGCCCGAACTGGACAGCAACCAGAAGGCGGCGATCTCCGCGATCAAGGAGACATTCACGCGTGACCTCGGCGCGATCAACAAGGACATGGAAGCAGCGCAGGAAGAGCAGGAGATGACGGTCACGCCGCAGCAGATGTTTCGGATGGGCGGCGATGCCGGGAAGATGGGCGAACTCCGCAACAAGCAGCGCGACCTGGAGAACGACACTGTCAAGCGGGTGCAGGAACTGCTGACCCCCGCCCAGCGCGACAGGCTTCCCAAGCGAGATCAGGCCCCGGACGGGAACGGCAACGGCCCGCGCCAGCGCGGGCAGCCCGGCCAAGGCGGACCCGGCGGCAACGGCCAGCCGCCGACGACGAGGATCGACTAGCGTGAGGGTCTCTTTCCGCGCTTCAAGCCGACGGGACGGCGCACCCGGTGCGTCCTTGTGCACGTCGGGTCCGGCTGCCAGGGCGCCCCGCGGTGGCGGGGAAGGACCGCTCCAGTGGGGGACCATCGCGGGGGCGGCATCGCCCGCCGATCTCTGCCGGGCCGGCACCAGGAGTCCGCCCATGCAAGCGCGAGCGATTCGACCAACCCTGTCCAGTGCCCTGATCGCGGCGGTGTGCGTCATCAGCGCGGCGTTGCCGCCCGTGCCGGCGCATGCCCAGAACCAGATCCGCGTCGCACGCTCGATGGGCGACGGCGCTACCCCCTCCGTCACCTCCGCCGAGCTCAAGCAATACGCCCAGATCCTGGGCCTCACGCCCGACCAGCACGCCGCCGCCAAGGCCCTGCTGGAGGCCTACGACGCCGATTTCCAGGCGGCGTCCAAGGCCATGCAGGAGAGGCTCAAGGCCATCCGTGACGAGTTCCAGGAGTCGCGCGACCCGGCGGTCTTCGAGGACATGGGGCCCATCACCGAGAAGTTCTCCAAGCGGGCCAAGGAGCTGGAGGCGACGTTCCTGGGCGACCTCAAGGTGCTGCTGACCGACGACCAGGCGCAGCGCTGGCCCGTGCTGGAGCGGACACGCCGGCGCGAGCGGACGCTCTCGCGCGGGATGGTCAACGGTGAATCGGTGGACCTGCTCAAGATTGTCAAGGGCCTGGACCTGCCCCCGCAGGCCATGACCCCGCTGGCCGAGCCCATGCAGCAGTACGAGGTGGACCTGGACCGTGCCCTGATCGAACGCAACAAAACTGCCGAGGAACAGCAGCCGAAGGCGCTGAACCTGACGCCGGGACGGCCCATGCAGTTCGACCTCACGGCAATGCAGGAGTCGATGGCCAAGACCCGCGAGGCGGGCGCCAAGGTCCGGGACGTCAACCAGAAGTACGCCCGCCAGTTCAAGCCCCTGCTCCCCGAGGATGTGCAGCCGCGCTTCGAGAACGAGGTCAAGCGGGCCACCTACCCCGTCGTCTACCGCCCGTCGCACGTGGCCAGGGTGCTCGACGCCGCCCGGGCCTTCGACGACCTGGATTCCAAGCAGCGCGAGGGCCTCGGCGCGATCCGCTCCACCTACGAGCGCGAACTGGAGGCCGTCAACGATCGCTGGGCCGCGGCCCTCGCCGACGCGGAGGCCAAGGGCTCCGCCGGCGGCATCCCGATCGGCGGCGGCGGCATGATGTTCTTCGGCAGCGACGAGAGCGACGACGCGGCCGTCAACGACGCTCGCAAGGCGCGCCGCGAACTGGACAAACACACCCTCGAAAGCGTCGAGGCGATGCTCACCGAGCCGCAGAAGGAAAGACTCCCCAAGCGCGGCGACGGGCCCGAAGGCGTGGCAGGCGGTGGCCAGCAGATCATCCGCATCGGCGGGGGCGGATGACCGGCTGGGGGTGCGGGATCCTGGAGGCCAAAGGCCGGTGACCTGTGCGAATAGACTTCCCTTGAGCGGGTTCCGGCCGCCGCGGCCATGCCGGAACGGCCGCGCCTTGCCTTTGCGCCGGAGCCGGAGGGAGTCCGGCTCGGCGCGAACTCCTTGCGGGCAAGGAATCCGCGGCGAGTTCGATTTCGTCAGCCCTTTCCCGGGCGATGGCCGGTAGAAGGGAAAGGAATCGGGGACCCCACGACGGTGCTGCCAGCCAAGACCACATCCAGCCCGGCCTCCAGCATTCCGGCCGCCGCCGCCGCCAACGGTGTCAGGCCGGACGGCGCCCTTAGCGACCCCACCGCGGTCAACCACGGCGCCGCGCCCGGCTCCGACATGCCGCGGTTGGACCCCGCCGCGTTGTCACTCATCTCCGCCGAGCAGGCGGTCCGGCTTCGCGCCGTGCCCCTGCGTACCGAGAGCGGGCGGCTGCTGGTCGCCATGGTCGACGCCCAGGATTTCGCGGCCGCGGACGAACTGTCCGTCCTGACCGCTCTGCCCATCGAGCGAGTGGGGGTGGCCCAACCGGTCTTTGAGGCGCTGCTCCGCCAAGCCTTCGGCGCCACCGCGGCCCAGATGGCCGCGCGACTCGGCGGCGCCGAGACGGGCCCGGACGACGACCTGGTCTCCAACCTGCAGGCCGTGGACGCGGCCGACGTTCAGCGGATGGCCGAGCAGCCGACGCTGATCAACCTGGTCAACCTGGTCATCCTGGAGGCCGTCCGAGCCCGCGCCTCGGACGTGCACGTCGAGCCGTTCGAGCGCCGGCTCACCGTCAAGTACCGTGTCGACGGCGTGCTCCGCGAGCAGACCTCGCCCCCCAAGCACCTCCAGCCGGCCATAACCTCGCGCGTCAAGATCATGGCCGGCATGAACATCGCCGAGCGCTACGTCCCCCAGGACGGGCACATCACGCTGCGCTTCGAGGGGCGCAAGGTGGATATCCGCGTCTCGACCGTCCCGACCATCTACGGCGAGTCCGTCGTGATGCGCATCCTCGACAAGGAAGCCATCACGCTCGACCTTCAGACCCTGGGCATGCGCGAGCCCGACCGCGCCGAGATGGACCGCCTCATCGACCTGCCCCACGGCATGGTCCTGGTCACCGGCCCCACCGGCTCGGGCAAGACCACCACCCTCTACGCCGCCCTCACCAAGCTCTACGACCCGTCCCTCAAGATC
>JBGPGM010000164.1:0-5763 GCA_041483855.1 Phycisphaerae bacterium
CTCGACGCCCAGGGCGCCGCAGTTGGTGAAGAACACGGTGTCCAGGTCGCCCGGGGCGATCTTGATCAGTTCACGGGCCAGCAACCCCGAGAGGCGGTAGGCCCCCATCTTGGGCAGGTTGGGCAGGTCCAGGTCCATGGCCTGGGCGAGAGCGCGCCGAACGGTCGGGTGGTTGCGCCCGATGTTGAAGACGGCGTAGCCGCCGAGGCAGTCGATGTAGCGCCGGCCGCGGTCGTCCCAGAGGTACGGCCCCTGCCCGCGCACGTAGTTGGCGTCGAAGCCGATGGTGCGCAGGACGGCGGCGAAGGAGGGGTTGATGTGCTGCTCGTGGAGGTCGAGCGTGTTGGTGAGGTTGGCGTCGAGCAGCGCTTTGATGTCGAACGACCCGTGGCTGCCCGAACCTTCCGCCCTGGTGTCCGGCGGAACCGATGTCGATCGAGATCGCATGGCCTGCCTCGATGTCCCGCCCCCCCCGCCGGCGCCGACGACCCGGCAAGTCTATCGCGACCGGGCGGCGTCCGGCGGGCCGGACGGTCGATGATCGGGTCGGTCTGGGGGCGGCGGGTTCCTCGTGCCCGGCGACCCGCGGGTGCGGCCGTTACCGGCCCAGGTGCCGGGCCCGCTAATTCGGGGGCTTTCCGGGGGCTGCCGGCCCGGTCGTGTGTTAGACTTGTCCGGGGTCAATGCCGCCGCGGCGATCGCCGGTGGCGTCGCAGGTCCAGGAGCCAGAGCCGTGAAATCGACCCGGTTCGTGTCCGGAACGCTCGTCGTGGCGTGCGCTGGGAGCGCCTTGCTGGGCGCGGCCGCGGGCGTCCAGCCGCTGGACCTCTGGCTGCGCGGGTGGCCGGGGTACGGGCACGACGCCCAGCACGCGGCCATCGCGCCGGTCGCGGCGCAGCCGCTGGACCGGATCAAGTGGTCCACGCCGGTGGACCTGGACCCGCAGTACAGCGGGACGGTGTTATACATCCACTACGGCACGCCGCTGGTCACGGCCCGGAACACGGTCGTGGTGACGGTGAAGACCGGGGCGTTCGACGGGTTCCGGATCGAGGGGCGCAACGCCGCGAACGGCTCGCTGGTCTGGATGCAGGACACCGACTACAGCCTGCCGGCGCACGGGTGGGTGCCGTCGTGCGGGAGCAGCCTGACGCCCGACGGGGGCGTGGTGGTGCCCGCGGCGGGCGGGACGGTGCTGCGCCGGGGCAGCGCCGACGACGCGGCCTCCACGATGACGCGGCTGGTCTTCTACGGCGCCGCCAACTACAAGGCCAATCCCGGGGCGTACAACGACAACGTCAAGATCAACACGCCGATCACCTGCGACCGCAGGGGGGACCTGTACTTCGGCTTCGTCGTGACCGGCCCCACGCCCATCGGCCTGCAGAGCGGCATCGCGCGCATCGCCTCCACCGGGGCGGCGACGTGGGCCGCCTCGGGCACGCACACGTTGTGGGTCGCCGCCAGCGACGCGGCCGGCGATCCGGACATCGCGCAGGTGGTGATGAACTGCGCGCCGGCGCTGAGCCGCGACGGATCCGTGGTGTACGTCGCCTGCCGCTACGGCTGGAGCGCCGGGTACCTGCTGGCGCTGGACGCGGCGACGCTCACCAGGGTCGGGCGGGTGGCGCTGATCGATCCCAACACACAGGCGCCCGCGAACCTGTACGACGACGGCACCGCCTCGCCGGCGGTCGGGCCCGACGGCGACGTGTATTACGGGGTGCTGGAGAACCCGTTCTTCAGCAACCACCTGCGCGGCTGGATGCTGCACTTCAACGGAGCGCTCACGCAGACCAAGCCGCCGGGGGCGTTCGGGTGGGACGACACGGTCTCGGTCGTCCCGGCCGACGCCGTGCCCTCCTACCACGGCGGCTCGACGTACCTCGTGCTGAGCAAGTACAACAACTACGTCGAGGGGGGCGGCGACGGCGTCAACCGCGTCGCCGTGCTCGATCCCAAGGCGACGATGGCCGACCCCATCACCGGCACGACCGTCATGCGCGAGGTCATCACCATCGCCGGCGCTACCCCCGATTACGGCAACATCGGCCCCAACACGCCCAACGCGGTGCGCGAGTGGTGCATCAACACCGCGGCGGTGGACACCGTCACGCGCTGCGCCCTGGTCAACAGCGAGGACGGCAAGTTGTACCGCTGGGACTTCACCACCAACACGCTCGTGCAGGCCACGGTGCTGACGCCGGGGATCGGCGAGGCCTACACGCCCACGATCGTCGGGCCCGACGGCACGGTCTACGCCATCAACAACGCCACGCTCTTCGCTGTCGGCCACTGATCGGGTATCCTGCCCGGCGCGCCGATCACGGCGCCCTGGACAAGGACGAGGCGATGCGCGCTGCGGCGTGGTGGGCGATGGCGGGGGCTCTCGTGTGCGCCGTGGGGACGCTCGGCTGCTGCTGCTGCCACCGCTGCTGTTGCTGCTGTTGCGGTGGGTGCTGGCGCGCCGGCGGATCGAGCGCCGAGCCCGTGATCCCGCCCGAGGGGTTCGTCGCTCTCTTTAACGGGCGCGACCTGGCCGGGTGGAAGGGGCTCGTCGCCAGCCCGCCCGAGCGCGCCAGGATGACGCCGGACCAACTGGGCGCGGGCCAGGCGGTCGCCGACCAGCGCATGCGCCAGCACTGGAGGGTGATTGGCGGCGTGCTGGTCTTCGACGGGCGCGGCGACAGCCTGTGCACCGCGCGCGACTACGGCGACTTCGAGATGCTCGTCGATTGGAGGATCGGCCCCGGCGGCGACAGCGGGATCTACCTGCGCGGCTCGCCGCAGGTGCAGATCTGGGACAACCCCGAGGGCTCGGGCGGGCTGTACAACAACCAGAAGCACCCGTCCAAGCCGCTCGTCGTGGCCGACCACAAGATCGGCGAGTGGAACACGCTCGAGATCCGCATGGTGGGGGAGCGCGTCACGGTGCACCTCAACGGGGTGCTGGTCGTCGATGATGTCCCGATGGAGAACTACTGGGAGCGCGACAAGCCCATCTACCCGCGCGGCCAGATCGAACTGCAGAGCCACGGCAGCACCCTGTGGTTCCGCAACATCTTCCTGCGCGAAGTTGGTGCGCCCGCCGGCTAACGGCCCACGAATCCGGCGTTTGCCCGCCGATTGCCTGTTGCGTCCATCCGTGTTTGCGGAGACCATGGAGCCATTCCCCCCCCCGTCCCCCCGAGGAGACCCGACCATGACACTCAATGCCCATCTGACGCGGCGCCGGTTCATGCAGGGCGCCGCGAGCGTCGCGGCCGCGGCGTACGCCCTGCCCGCCCTCTCCTGGTCGCGTGTGCGCGGCTCGAACGACCGGATCACGATCGGGGTGATCGGCACGGGGGGCATGGGCACCTCGCACCTCCAGGGGTTCATGGGGCGGCGCGCGAAGGACAACATCGCCGTCGCCAAGGTGTGCGACGTGTACCGGCGCCGGCTGAACAACGCGATCAAGGTGGTCGAAGGGACCGGGTCCACCGGGACGATGGAGTACCGCGAAGTGCTCGACGACAAGAGCCTGGACGCGATCCTCATCGCCACGCCCGACCACTGGCACACCAAGATCGCCATCGAGGCGATGGAGGCGGGCAAGGCGGTGTACTGCGAGAAGCCGCTGTCGCTGACAGTCGAGCAGGCCCTGGCGTGCCGCGACGCCGTCAAGCGCACCGGCAAGGTGCTCCAGGTCGGCCCGCAGTACACGAGCCTGGACAGTTTCTGGAAGGCCCGCGAAGCGATCGCCTCCGGACGGATCGGCAAGGTCGTCTGGAGCCAGGGGGCCTACTGCCGCAACTCGCGCGGCGGGCAGTTCAACTGGACGATCGACTCGGACGCGGGTCCGAACCAGGACTCGAAGGCGGAGGGGTACGTGTGGTGGGACCGGTGGCTGGGCTCGGAGTGGGGCCTTGCCCCGAAGATCCCCTGGAACGCGGACCATTTCTTCCGCTTCCGCAAGTACTTCGCGTACAACGGCGGCGTGGCCACGGACCTGCTGTACCACAAGCTCGCCCCGCTGCTGCTGGCCATCACCGGGCCCAACGGCGAGTACCCCAAGCGCGTCGTGGCCAGCGGCGGAAAGTTCCTGGAGAAGGACGAGCGCGACATCCCCGACACCTTCATGATGATGGCCGACTACCCCAGCGAGCACACCATCGTCCTCGTCAGCGTCATGACCAACGACGTGGGGATCGACACGATCATCCGCGGCCAGCATGGCACGATGGAGTTCAAGGACGGCTGCGACTGGGGCGACAAGGGGCGGCTGGTCTTCCGCGAGCAGTCCGAGTGGGCCCCCGAGTTCCGCAAGGCCAACGCGGACAAGGTGCAGACCAAGATGACCAAGGACGAGAAGGGCCAGGACAAGCCCGACCCCGCGTACGGCCAGGCCTCCTTCGACATGCCGACGGCGGCGCGGCGCGACCACGTGGGCAACTTCCTGGACTCGGTGCGCGGCGAGGCGAAGCCGGACTGCAACGCGGACCTGGGGTGCGCGACGATGGTGGCGATTAAGATGGGCGTGGAGGCGTACCGGCAGAACAAGGTGATGCTGTGGGACGCGGGCAAGGAGCGGGTGGTGCCGAGTTGAGCGGGCATCGGAGCGCCCGAGACGAGCCCCGAGCGTGAGCGACGGGCCTGCGCGCCCAGACGCTCTCGTAACCTAGATCAAACAGGAGAACGACCGATGCCCCACCGTTGGAAGTTCATCGCCGGCGCCGGCGCCAGCGTGACGATCATTGCGCTAGCGTGCGGCGCGGCCCTTGGCCTGGCCGGCCAGCCGGACAAGAACAGCGAGCCGGCCGAGCCGCGCATCGTCACGCCCGGCGCGGCCCCGTGCATGTTCGCCCCGCCGTCGGACGCGATCATCCTCTTCGACGGCACGAACCTTGATGAGTGGACGGTCGCGCCGGACAAGGACCCGTCGCGGGGGCCGGCCAAGTGGAAGCCGGAGGGCAAGCGCGGCGGCGCCATGACCATCGAGCCGCACTCGGGGAGCATCGTCACCAAGCGGACGTTCGGCGATGCGCAGATCCACGTCGAGTTCGCCACGCCCGAGAAGGTCGAGGGGGACGGCCAGGAGCGCGGCAACAGCGGCGTGTACCTGCAGGGGCGCTACGAGGTGCAGGTGCTCGACTCGTTCAACAACAAGACCTACTTCGACGGCCAGTGCGGGGCGGTGTACAAGCAGCACGCGCCGCTGGTCAACGCCAGCCGCGCCCCGGGGCAGTGGCAGACGTACGACATCATCTTCCACGCGGCCCGGTTCGACCCCAAGGGGCAGAAGGTGTCGCCGGCGCGGGTGACGGTGCTGCACAACGGGGTGCTGATCCAGGATGAGGCGACGATCACGGGGACGACGGGCGGGTCGCTCAGCCCGGAGGGACCGGGCGAGGGGCCACTGTACCTGCAGGATCATGGGAACCCGGGGCGGTATAGGAATATCTGGATGCGGCCGCTGTGAGGATGAGCGGCGGCGCGGGCGGCGGGCCTGGAGAAGATGGCCGCGGGGGGTGGGCGGAGGGGGCTTGGTGGGGGTGGGCGTGGGGGTGGTAGTTTGAGCGTCGGACCAGTTGAACTGGGCGATGCCGCGGGGAGCGAGGGGGTGGTTGGCGTCTCGGCCGCTGGGTGATACGGATCCCCGTTGATGGCCGCGCGCGACCACCCCGAACAGGGCGCTGGCGCCAGTGGTGACGATGTGGGATGATGTCGTCGGTCCTTGGCAAGGAGGCCGACGATGGACGTGCCAGAACGACAGCCGGGCGA
>JBGPGM010000165.1:0-5749 GCA_041483855.1 Phycisphaerae bacterium
CTGCCCTTCGCCGCGGGCGACTCGATCCTCATCACGTACCACGGCGACCCGATGGGGCGCTGCCCGCCGGCCTGCCCGTGCGACTGGAACCACGATGGGCACGTGAACAGCCAGGACTTCTTCGACTTCCTGACCTCCTTCTTCCAGGGCAACGCGGACTTCAACCACGACGGCATGACCAATAGCCAGGACTTCTTCGACTTCCTGACTTGCTTCTTCAACCCGCCGCCCGGCTGCTGATTGCCGCCACGGCCCGTGACCACCGGGCGCCAACCTGAACCCTCCCAAGCCCGTGCCGCCCCCGGCACGGGCTTTTCTCTGGAGGAATGCCGCCCCGCCCCTTGATCCGCCCGACGGTTCCGGGGAAACTGGCGTCGAGAGCGCGGCAAGGAAAGAGGGAAGTTCCGATGAGATGTATGCACCTCCTGACCGCGGTGCTCGCGGGCCTGGCCTTGACCCCGCCCCTGACAGCCCAGGTCGGTTCGGGGGGGACGATCAGCGACGGCAACGCTACCTTCACGCAGGGCGACAGCCCGACGGGCGCGGCCGGCGCCGCCGGTGTGGGGCCGTTGGCGGAGATGCGCGTTACGGGCCCCGCCGGCGCCGACCAGGTCTTCCAGAACTGGTGGTGGTACCGCGTCGAGGGGTTCGACGCCCGCGAGTACGCCTTCGCGGATGCCACCTCCTTCTCCTGGAGCGGGACGACCGGCACGCTCACCTACGTCAACGCCAACTTCCGCACGACCATGACCGACATGGTCGCCTCCACCGGCCCCGCTTCGGGGCAGGTCACCACGTCCGTCGCGGTGACCAACGTCACCGTGAACCCGATCACGATCCATCTGTTCAACTACCAGGACTTCGACCTGCAGCCGAACCTGGCCGACGACGTGGCCACGCTCGTCGGTCCGGGGCGCATCCGGGTATCGGACGCCGCCCGCGTGGCCATCGGCGAGTTCCGCGGGAGCGGCTCGGCGGCCTACCAGGTCGGCGCGTTCCCGGCGCTGCGCACGATCCTGACCAACGCGACCGCCGACACCCTGGCCAACACCGGCCTGCCCTTCGGGCCCGGCGACTTTACCGGCGCGTACGAGTGGGACGTCACGCTCCTGCCGGGCGAGGCGCGGACCATCTCGTCCGTCTTCAGCGTGACGCCCGCCCCACCGCTGGGCGCCTGCTGCGTGAACACGGCGTGCTCCCTGATGACCCGTGAGGACTGCCTGGGCTCGGGAGGGACCTACCGTGGCGATGGCGTGCTGTGCCCGGTCCCGACCTACTCGGCGGCGCCTTGCGCCGAGCCGTTCGAGGACATCTCGCAGACCGGCGCGCCCGGGCCCGTGTGCGACGACTGTGGGCTGCGGTTCGGGCTGGGGTTCTCGTTCCCCTTTTTCGGCACGGCGTACACGGACGTGGCCGTGTGCTCCAACGGCTATCTGACCTTCGACAACCCGGGCAATACCACGTCGTTCGTCAACCTGCCGATCCCGAACACGGCCACGCCGAACAACATGGTCGCGCCCTTCTGGGACGATCTGAACTCCTCGACCATCGGCACCATCAGGACGCAGACCCTCGGCGCGCCGGGGACCCGGCGGTTCATCGCCCAGTGGACGGGCGTGCCGCACTACGGGAGCACCACGCTGCTTCACACCTTCCAGGTCGTCCTCTTCGAGGGGAGCAGCCAGATCGAGTTCCGCTACCAGACGCTGCCGCCGGTCGGCGGGACGGTCACGCCGACCGTTGGCGTCGAGAACGCCGGCGGCACAGCCGGGTTGAACATCGACCCCGTGACTATCACGCCCCCCACCTGCATCATCCTGACCTTCCTCACGCCGCCCAATGTCTGCACGACCGTCTGCCCGTGCGACTGGAACCATTCCGGCGCCCTGAACAGCCAGGACTTCTTCGACTTCCTCACCGACTTCTTCGCCGGCAACGCGGACTTCAACTACAACGGCGTGACGAACTCGCAGGACTTCTTCGACTTCCTGACGTGCTTCTTCACGCCTCCGGCCGGGTGCTGACCGCCTCTTGAGCCGGGGACGAACGGGCGGCCTCCGGATGCCTCCAAGTCCCCCGTCCCAGAATCTCACGGGCTGCTCGAAGGCGCAGCGCGGGCCGGGCCCGGCGCGCCCGGCCCAAGGGTGCACGTGGAAGGGCGATTCCTATTGAGACCTCCGGTTTCGTGGGGTATTCTGTGAGTCTGGTCGCGATGGGCGGTGCGGGGGTGTGGGAGGGCGATTGGGCGAGAGGAGCGCACGATGAGGCTGCACCGGATATCGGCTCTGGCGGCGGGCATGGTCTTGGCGGCGACGATGGGCGGGCAGGCCCAGGCTCAGGTGCGCCAGCCAGTCATCGTCGGCGATCAACTGGTCTTCCCCCCCAACTCGCCCATCCCGCGCAACCTGACGGAAACAGAACGCCGCTGGCTGATCGACCACCCGCTGACGGTGCCCGGAGACGTCCGCGGCCTGTCCGCGACCCCCACCGGGCCGGTGCGCTGCCCGGGCGAATACGAGCCGTGCGAGGGCGTGCTGATCGCCTGGAACGGCTGGAGCGCGGCGATCAACACGATCCTGACCTCGATGGCCCAGAACATCACCACGCTAGGCGGCGCGGACGTTTACGTGGTCGTCGACAACCTCACCGAGCAGGCGTCGGCCCAGAGCCTGCTCGCCGCCGCGGGGACGAACATGGCCCGCGTCCATTTCATGGTCGCGGCGACGAACACGATCTGGATCCGGGACTACGGCCCCAGGTACATCTACGAGGGCCAGTGCCGCGCTGTCATCGACCACGTCTACAACCGGCCGCGCCCGCAGGACGACGCGTTCCCCGTGTTGTGGGGCGTCTACCGGCACCACCGGCGGTACGCGATCCCGCTGATCCACGGCGGGGGGAACTTCCACCTGGACGGCCTGGGCAACTCGTTCGTGACGCGCCTGGTCGTCAACGAGAACCCGACGCTCACGCAACAGCAGATCCACGACCTGTGGCAGGCGTACCAGAACGTGGACACCTCGTTCTTCATGCCCTTCCCGACCACGGTGGACTCGACGCAGCACATCGACATGTGGGTGCAGGTGACGGGGGACCACTCGGTAACGATCAGCACCTGGCCGCTGAACGTCGGCTCGACGCAGGCGCAGATCTGCGACGGGGCCGCGGCGGTGATGGCAGCACGCGGGTACGCGGTGACTCGGACGCCGGCGTTCTCGGTCAGCGGCGTGCACTACACCTACACGAACGTGGTCATGTGCAACGGGATCGTGATGGTCCCGACGTACTCCAATGCAACGGTGGCGCCGTACAACAGCCAGGCGCTGACCGCCTGGCAGAGCGCTCTGCCCACCAAGCAGATCATCGGGATCAACTGCGAATCCATCATCTCCTACGCCGGCGCGATCCACTGCATCATGATGCACGTGCCCACGCCCGCCGGCGGGGCGAACCCGACGGCGTACCTGCACACGCTGCGCGGCGGGCAGACGCTGGCGCCGGGCTCGGCGGCGGACGTGCGCTGGATCAGCGACGATGACCACGGGGTGGCCAGTGTTGACCTGCTGCTGTCCACGGACGGCGGCGCGTCGTTCGGGACGGTGATCGCGTCGGGGGTCCAGGATGGGTGGCAGTACACGTGGACGGTGCCGAATCTTTCGACGGCGCACGCGCGCCTGCGGATCGTGGTGCACGACGCGGACGGGAACACGGGCTCCGACCAGTCCGATACGGACCTGACGATCGGCAACCCGTGCCCGGCGGACTGGAACCACTCGGGTGCGCTGGACAGCCAGGACTTCTTCGACTTCCTGACCGCATTCTTCGCGGGCAACGCGGATTTCAACAACTCCGGCACGACCGATTCACAGGACTTCTTCGACTTCCTGGGGGCCTTCTTTGCGGGGTGCCCATGACAACGAGGCAAGGAGCCGGAAGCAGCCGATAGGCAGCGGCGGTCCGCCGGTGATGGGCCGAGGTCGAGGGTGCGAGATGGATCGGCTGGGGGAGGGGCCGCGTATGGAGGGGCGCCGGGTTGCCGGGGATCCTCGGACTCGGCCGGCGCGGCAAGTCAGAAATGAAGAGAGGCCCACATCGGAAACTCCGGCGCTCGGCCGGTTAACCCAAACGATAACCTATCAGGAATAGACAGATTTTGCCGGGTGGGGGGCCAAGGCGTCCGGCACAGGCGCGTTGGCCGTGCGATTCCATCGCTTCCGCAGAGAGTGTGTGGAACACTTCGGGTTCCGACAGGTACGCCGGGGCGGCACGCCCAGGCTCACGAGAAGAGGCCCACCATGAAGAGGACGAAGACGGGCATGCGGGTGATCCTGGCCGGCGTGGCCGCGTTGGCGTTCTCGATCGGGCCAGCGCCGGCGGGCGCCGACGGTGTGGCGGTGATCGGCGATGTCAACCCGACCCATCTGTACCTGCGCACCGGCGAGGTCGACGCGAGCGTCGGGCGGGCGGGGCTTGAGAACGTGATCGCCACGGCCGCGGGAAGGCACTTCGTGATCCAGTTGGGAGGCCCGATCACGCCGGCGTTGCGGGCGCGCCTGACGGGCGCGGGAATGGCGGTGGGGGACTACCTGCCGATGAACGCGTTCATCGTGACGATGGACAAGGCCGACCCCAAGGCGGTGGCGGGGCTGGAGTTCATCCGCTGGTGGGATGAGTACCACGCCGAGTGGAGGGTGGACGGCCAGATCGGCAAGCGGGCCTACGCCACCCCTGAGCGGCAGGCCCTGGGGCGGGCGGGCAAGGCGGTGGTGGCGGTGACGCTCTTCCACGGCGAGCCGGCCGACGCGCCGGTGATGGCGATCGCCAAGTGGCCCGACGCGACGGTGCACTGGGTAGAGGACGAGGGGGGATGCCAGGTGATCGCGGCGACGATCCGGATGGCGGACGCGGGGCGGCTGGCCTCGCTGGCGGGGTTGCAGTTCGCCGAGGATGCGCCGGAGGTCACGGTGCGCAACGACACGGACCGGTGGATCGTGCAGACCAACATCCAGAACGTGACGCCCTTCTACGACAACGGCATCCACGGGGAGGGGCAGGTCGTGGGGCTGCTGGACCAGCAGATGGACCGGAATCACTGCTCGTTCTTCGACACCAACCCGATCGGGCCGCTGCACCGCAAGATCCTGGCGTACAACACCGTGTTCGGGGCGATGCTCCACGGGACGCACGTGGCGGGCACGGCGGTGGGGGATAACGGGGACAACACGGCGACGCGCGGCGTGGCGTACGGGGCGAAGATCGTCTACAACATGATCCCGTCGTTCACGGAGAGTTCGGTCCTCAACTCGCTGACGCTGCACCACAGCCAGGGCGGGCGGCTGCACACGAACAGCTGGGGCGACGACTCGACGACGGCGTACAACGCGCTGTGCCGCGGGATCGACGAGTTCGCCTACAACTTCGAGGACAGTTTCGTGTGCCTGGCGGTGACGAACCTGAGCACGCTCAAGAACCCGGAGAACGCCAAGAACCTGCTGGCGGTGGGGGCGTCGCAGGACACGCCCAACCAGGCGAACTTCTGCACGGGCGGCACCGGGCCGACCAGCGACGGGCGGCGCAAGCCGGAGATCTTCGCGCCGGGGTGCGGCACAAACTCGGCGCTGGCCGGGACGCCGTGCTCGCTGACGGCGCTGACGGGCACGTCGATGGCGTCGCCGGCGGTGGCGGGCGCCGGCGCGCTGGTGCGTCAGTACTACACCGACGGGTACTACCCGACGGGCGCGCCGGTTAC
>JBGPGM010000166.1:0-5723 GCA_041483855.1 Phycisphaerae bacterium
CCCACAAGTATCGAGCAGGCACCCATGAGCACCATCGCTTCCGACGCTTCCAAGACCGGCAAGGTTCTCGCCGAACTCAGCCACATCCGCAACATCGGCATCTGCGCCCACATCGACGCGGGCAAGACGACGGTGACCGAGCGCATCCTGTATTACACGGGCAAGAACTACAAGATGGGCGAGGTGCACGAGGGCACCGCGACCATGGACTTCCTGCAGGAAGAGCAGGAGCGGGGGATCACGATCCAATCGGCCGCGACGACCTGCCCGTGGGAGCGCAACGGTCGAGAGTACAAGATCAACCTGATCGACACGCCGGGGCACGTGGACTTCACGATCGAGGTGGAGCGGTCGCTGCGGGTGCTGGACGGGGCGGTGGCGGTGTTCGACGGCAAAGAGGGGGTGGAGGCGCAGTCGGAAACGGTGTGGCGGCAGGCGGACCGGTACGGTGTGCCGCGCCTGTGCTTCGTCAACAAGATGGACAAGCTCGGCGGCGATTTCGACTTCTCGTTCGGGACGATCAAGAGCCGGCTGGGGGTGAACGCGATCGCGATCCAGTACCCGATCGGCAAGGGGCACGAACTGGCGGGGATCATTGACCTGATCACGATGCGGGCGTTCTACTACGACGCCAGCGAGCTGGGGGCGGTAATCACGGAGAAGGAGATTCCCGCGGAGTGGCGCGAGACGGCCGAGAAATGGCGCCACGACCTGATCGAGAAGGTGTCGGAACTGGACGACCAGCTGATGGACAAGTACCTGCACGACCTGCCGCTGACGGAGGCGGAGATCCGCGCGGGCCTGCGGGCCGGGACGATCTCGCGCCGTTGCTTCCCGGTGCTGTGCGGGGCGGCGCTGCGGAACATCGGCGTGCAGAAGGTGCTCGACGCGGTGGTGGACTTCCTGCCGACTCCCAACGAGAAGGCGGAGATCGAGGGGATCCACCCGCGCGACAAGGACCAGAAGCTCAATCGCCCGCACGACGACGCGGCCCCGTTCAGCGCCTTGGTGTTCAAGGTCGTCAGCGACATGCACGGCGACCTGACGTACATCCGCGTGTACTCGGGCAAGCTGGCCAAGGGCACGCGCGTGCTCAACCCCGTCAACGGCAAGCGCGAGATCGCCAGCCGAATCTTCGAGATGCACGCCAAGGACCGCATCCCGCTGGACGAGGTGACGGCGGGGAACATCGTGGCGGTGGTGGGGATCAAGGACTCCTACACGGGCGACACGCTGTGCGACATCGAGCACCCGATCATCCTCGAGCGGATGACGTTCCCCGAGCCCGTGATCTCGATGTCCATCGAGCCCAACACCAGCGACGACAAGCGGAAGCTGTCCGAGGCGCTGCAGGTCATCCGGCGCGAGGACCCCTCGTTCCGGTCCAACTACAACGACGAGACGGGCCAGACGATTATCGCCGGCATGGGCGAGCTCCACCTGGAGATCATCGCCAACAAGCTCAAGCGCGACATGAAGATCGGCGTCACCGTCGGCAAGCCAAAGGTCTCCTACCGCGAGACCGTCACGCGCAAGGCCGAGTACGTGCGCGGCAAGTTCGTCAAACAGACGGGCGGGCGTGGGCAGTTCGGCGACTGCACGATCCACCTCGAGCCGTACACCAAGGCGCGGGCCGAGGCCGACGAGGTCGACTGGGTCAACGGCGTGGGATTCGAGAACGCCATCGTCGGCGGGTCGATTCCCAAGGAGTTCATCCCGTCGGTCGAGAAAGGGGTGCGCGAGACGGCCGCCACGGGCGTTTTCGCCGGCTACCCGCTGATCAACGTGAAGGCGACGCTGGTGGACGGCTCGTCGCACGCGGTGGATTCGTCGCAGATCGCCTTCGAGCAGGCGGGGCGCATCGCGCTGCAGGAGGCGGTCAAGCGGGCCGGGCCGGTGCTGCTCGAGCCGATCATGAAGGTCGTGATCACGGTTCCCGAGGACTACCTGGGCAACGTCACCGGCGACATCTCCTCGCGGCGGGGCATGATCGTGGACACCGAGGACCGCGGCAACGCGAAGATCGTCACCTGCCAGGTCCCCTTGAGCGAGATGTTCGGGTACACCACGGCGCTGCGCGGCATGAGCCAGGGACGGGCCAGCAACACGATGGAGTTCCTGGAATACCGCCAGATGCCCGCGAGCCTGATGAAGGGCGTGGTCGAGGGCGAGTGACGCCCCGGCCGGCCGGCGCGCCGGGCGCGCCCTTCGGGGCCTTGGGACCGCCGCCATGGAGCAGGACATCGCGAGTCGCACCGTTCGGGCGTTCATCGAGCGGATCAATGCCCACGACGTGGACGGCCTGCTGCGCCTGATGACGGCGGATCATGCATTCGTGGACTCCCTGGGCCAGGCGTTCACCGGCACGGGCTTGATGGCGCGGGCGTGGACGGCCTATTTCGAGTGGATCCCGGACTACGCGGTCACGGTCGAGCGGCTGTTCGCGGCCGGCGATGAAGTGGTCGCCTTCGGCACCGCCGACGGCACGTGCTGGGTCGGCGGCCAGGCCGTTGCGGACGGGTCATGGTCGGTTCCGGCCGCGTGGTGGGCCGTCGTGCGGGACGGGAGGATCGCGCACTGGCAGGTGTACGCGGACAACGAACCGGTGCGCCGGGTAATGGCCCGCGCGGCCTCCGCGCAGCCCGGGCCGGGCCAGACGGGGGGCGTCGCCGGCCTGGGATAGCACGCGGCCCCGGGGTCGCGCCGGGGCGCGCGCCTTGCTCGGGCGCACCGCGCGGGTTAGTCTCACGGCGCCACTAGGCCCCGGGCACTCCCGGGCGCAGTGGCGTATAGCACGGCGACGGTGGGTGCGAGGCGCCCGCCAGAGCCTCGAAAAGGGATGGAGCATGTCTCAGCGGTACCAGACGATCCTGCTCTTCGGCGCCCCGGGGGCGGGCAAGGGAACGCAGGGCAAGATCCTGGGCCAGATCCCGGGCTTCTTCCACCTGTCCTGCGGCCAGGTCTTCCGCACGCTGGACGCCAGTTCCGAACTGGGGCGCGTGTTCATGGAGTACTCGTCGCGCGGCGAACTGGTGCCCGACGACGTGACGATCAAGATGTGGCAGCAGAACATGCACGCGCAGACGGTGCTGAGCTACTACAAGCCGCTCCAGGACCTGCTGGTGCTCGACGGCATCCCGCGCAACGTCAACCAGGCTCGCCTGCTGGACAGGCACATCCGCGTGCTCAAGATCGTGCACCTGGTGTGCCCGGACAAGGACCAGATGATCCAGCGTTTGCGCCGGCGGGCGCTGAAAGAGAACCGGGTCGATGACGCCAAGGAGGAGGTGATCCTGCGCCGCTGGGAGGTCTACGAGAGGGAGACACACCCGGTGCTGGAGCACTACCCCGCGTCGATCATCTCGGAGGTCAACGCGATGGGGAGCCCCGCGGCCGTTCTCCAGCACATCCTGGAGCACGTCGTGCCGGTCCAGGAGGCGCACTTTACCAACCCGGCGTCCGGCGAGGCGCTGCCGGGCGGGTCGGGCAACGGCGCCACGCGCGACGAGCCGCGCAAGCCTGGGCCGAGGTCGCCGCGCGGCAAGCCCCGCTGAAGGTTCGCACGCCAACTGGTCGGGCGCGGGCCCGCGCGGTCACATCGCCGAGCCGAGGCCCATGAAGCGGCGCCAGGCGCTGACCTGCCCCAGGTGCGACATCGCATGGGCGCCCAGCATGAAGTTGGCCGCCGCGCCGATGGTCGGGCACATCTCCTTGAAGCGGCCCTCGGCCGGGTTGGGCTTGGCGAGGTCGGCGTCGGACGCCTTGGCGACCGCGGCCATCGCCGCGTCGGTGGCGCCGAAGAAGTGCTTCGTGATCGCCTCCATGGACGGGTAGATGGTCCCCTTGGGGTCGTCCTGGCAGGGCTTGCCGTTGGGGAAGAGGTCGTCGAACTTTGGCGGGTTGGCGATAGTCGGCTGACCCAGCATGGCCAGGACCTTGGTCGGGTAGGTGGACAGGTGGCCGAAGACGAATGCAGCGTGGTTCGACTGGACCGGCTTGCCGCTGGAGGTGGCCAGGCGCGCGAACTGGGCTGGGGTGATGTCCTTGAGCATGTTCTGGGCGTAGGAACGGGTAATGCGGGCGCTGGCGAGGATCGCGTCGGCGGTCTGTCCCATCGGTCTATCTCCTGTCGAGTTGATGTGGGTGGGGATGAGTTGAAGTGTAGGTCGGGCGCCCGCGGCCGTGGGCTCAGCCGCCGATGTAGCGGGCATAGATGGAGCGGGCCACCGATGGCTCCGACGTGCCGCGGATGATGGCACGCCCATCACGGAAGACGGTGATCTCCAGTGGTTGGCCGTTGCGCCGGGAGGGGCGCTCGGAGCCGAGGCTGCCGCGGAGGAGGAAGCGGTTGACCACGAACGAACCGTGAGCGGCGAGCCGCTGAGCGAGCGACTCCAGGTCGATGCCCGGCGCGAGCGCGGTCGTGGCCGGCGAGACCTGCACCGAGTCGCGCCCGCACAGGACGACCGAGTCCGGGGCGTCGTGCCCATCCAGGCACACGAAGCGCCGGTGGGTGCAGCACGGGCATCCCGTCGCGGGGGTGTCGGCCGCGATCCGGCGGCTCACCGAGCGCCAAGGGTCGAGTTCGACGAGCGTGCGGTCGAGTAGGTCGGCGCGTCCGAGGAGGATCTTGAGGGCCTGGGCCGCCTGGTGCGACGCGATCATGAGCACGGCTGGCCCGAGGACGCCGATGGTGTCGCAGGTGGGCGAGGCGCCCGCGGGCGGCGGCTCGTCCACAAGGCAGCGGAGACAGGGGGTGCGGCCGGGCACCACGGCCATGGACGTGCCGACCGTCCCGACGACGCCGGCGTACACCAGCGGGATCGAGTGCTTGACCGCCACGTCGTTGAGCAGCAACCGCGTGTGAAAGTTGTCGGTGCCGTCGAGGAGGACGGTGGGTGGCTTGGGCTGCGTCTGGCCGGCGAGAATCAGTTGCTCGGCGTTGCGGTGGCTCAGGTCGGCGATCAGCGGTCGGAGGTTGATCGAGGAGTTGATCTGACTGAGGCGGCGGGCCGCGGCCACGGCTTTGGGGGCGCCCTCGGCGGCGTCGCGCTCGTCGAAGAGGACCTGGCGCTGGAGGTTCGTCGCGTCCACCAGGTCGCGGTCGAGGAGGGTGAGAGTGCCGACACCGGCGCGGGCGAGTGCATCGCCTAGGACGCACCCCAGCGCCCCGCAGCCGACAATGACGGCGTGGGCCTCGCTCAGCCGGGCCTGCCCCTCCGGCCCGAAGTCGGGCAGGAGCATCTGGCGGTGGTAGCGCGACAAGTCGGACTGGGGACCGTGAGCGGGCGCACCCATGCGGGAGTGTAGGGAGCGGCCGGTGCGCGCCGGTTCGCCAAGCGATCGCGGGGTCGGCTCAGCGCGCGTAGTGGGCGAAGGCGCGGTTGGCCTCGGCCATGCGGTGCGTCTGCTCGCGGGTCTGCATCGCCTTGCCCTCGCCGCGTGCGGCCTGGTACAGCTCGTCGGCCAGCCGCTTGGACATGTCGCGCCCCTTCTCGGAGCGTGCCGCGGTAATGATCCAGCGGAAGGCGAGCGACTGCTGGCGGCGGGAGCTGACGGGGATGGGGACCTGGTAGTTGGCGCCGCCGACGCGCTTGGAGCGGACCTCGACGAAGGGCTTGACATTCTCGATGGAGCGGCGGAACAACTCGACGCCGGTCTTGGGCGCCTCGGGGGCGGTCTCTTTCTTGAGCTTGGCTTCGATCAGGTCCATGGCGTCGTAG
>JBGPGM010000167.1:0-5715 GCA_041483855.1 Phycisphaerae bacterium
CGGGCGCACGCTCGCCACCTGCACGCGATCGTGACGGTGTTCAGCGTCGGGCTCGTGAGCCAGGGCGCGGCGTTGCCGTGGGACGCGTACAAGACGGCGTCGCCGGACATCATCCACCGGCCGCTGCTGGAGGCGCTGGCGGGCACGGGCAAGCCGCTGATCGTCAGCACCGGAGCGGCGACGCCTGATGAGGTGCGTCGGGCCCTGCGATGGCTGCGGGACGCAGGGTGCCGCGCCGGCCCGGCCGTGCTCCAATGCGTGAGCAGCTACCCGGCCGCGCCCGGGGACGCCGTGGTGGGGGCGATGGCCGACCTGGCGCGCCTGCACGACGGGCCCGTGGGCTACAGCGACCACACGACGGGCGAGGACACCGGGGCTCTGGCCGCGGCCCTGGGGGCGAGCATCCTCGAAAAGCACCTGACGTACGACCGGGCGGCCGCGGGCCCGGATCACGCGGCGTCGCTGGATGCACCGGGGTTTCGCCGGTACGTCGAACTGGCGCGGGCCGGACTAGGCCCCGATCGCTACCGGGCCGACCCCAGAGTCGGCGATGGGGTTAAGCGCGTCCTGGCCAGCGAGCGCGACGTGCGGGCGGTGTCGCGCCAGTCGCTGACGACGACCCGCGGGCTGGTCGCGGGACATCTGCTGGCGCGTGACGACCTGACCATCAAGCGCCCGGGGACCGGACTCGGACCGTTCCAACTGGAAGAGACGATCGGCCGGAGGCTGGCGCTGGCGGTCGAGGCCGACATGCCCATCACCCCGCGCGACCTCGCCTGAGGGTGTCACCACGGCGGCACGAAGGCACGGAGAAGACCGAAGAATGGAGTGAGCCCCGCCGCTGGCCGATCAATCGCCAAGGCCGGAACTACTATCCACACGTCGGCTCGGATCAAACAAGCCTTCCTCCGTGTCTCCGTGTCCCCGTGGTGAGTCCCCTGGCGGCGCGATCAGCCGATGCCCAACGACCTGACCAAGTTCCGCGTCGCCGTCGTCACGGGCTCCCGCGCCGACTTCGGGCTGCTCTCGCCCGTCATGGCCGCGATCCAGGCCCACCCCCGGCACGAGCTGCAGGTGATCGCCGCCGGGACGCACCTGCTGCCACCGGCGCTGACCATCCGCGACGTGGAGGCGTCCTTCGACATCGCGGCCACCGTGCCCATGCAGGAACCTGACCAGGCCAACCGGCTGGCGGACGCCGGCGCGCTCGGGCGCGGCATCGGCGGCATGGCCGCCGCCTTCGCCCGCCTGACGCCGCACTGGGTCGTCGTGCTGGGGGACCGCATCGAGGCCTTCGCCGGCGCGGCCGCGGGGTCCGTGGCGGGGATCGCCGTCGCTCACCTGCACGGCGGGGACCGGGCCGAAGGGATCGCCGACGAGGCGCTGCGCCACGCGATCACCAAGCTGGCGCACCTGCACCTGGCCGCGACTGCGCAGTCGGCCCAGCGGGTCATCGCCCTGGGCGAGCGCCCCGAGCACGTGCACAACGTCGGCTCGCCGGCGGTAGACGGGCTGGGATTCATCCTGCCCATGTCCGACCTGGAGGCAGCGCAACTGGGCAACCCCGCGGCGGTCGTGCTGATGCACCCCTCGGCGCTGCCGCCCGATCGCGAGCGGACGCTGGTCGGGGCGACGCTCGAAGCCGTGCACCGGGCGAATCCCGATGGACGCGTGCTGTGCCTGGCGCCCAACCACGACCCCGGGCGCGAGGTCGTGCTGGCGGCGCTCCAGGAGGCGTGCCGGCGCCACGACTGGCGGTTCGTCGAGCATCTGGAGCGCCGCCGGTTCGTCTCGCTGCTCAGGCGGCTGGCCGGATCGGTGCGCGGCGTGATCGTGGGCAACTCGTCGGCGGGGCTGATCGAGGCCGCGGCGGTGCGCCTGCCGGCGCTGGATGTCGGGCCCCGCCAGGCCGGGCGGGAGCGTCCCAATAACGTCGTGAGCGTGGGGGAGGAGGAGCGCGACGCGATCGGGCGGCAGTACGAGGCGGCTCTCGGCCTGCGCCGCAAGGAGTTCACGCACCCGTACGGGGATGGGCGCACGGCCGAGCGAGTGGCGAATCTGCTGGCGGCGGTCGATCCGCGGGACCCGGGGTTGCTGGCCAAGCGGAACACGTACTAGTGCGGGTTATGAGAACGGCCGGCACCTGCGGGGGGCGACCACCACCCGGTCGGGCTTGGCTCGACCCTGGAGGCTCGCGATTGTTCGGCGGAGCCCCTTGACTTCCCTAGCTGTAACTTCTTGTAGCTCCGATATTTACAACCAGGATTCCGGTTGATTGCCGCTCCGCGGCTGCGGGACTCGGGCCAAAGTGGACGGGCGCAGGGGCCGATAGATCGGTGCGGCGACCATTCCTCCCACGGAGCGCACCATGAGCGTGAAGAGCGCGAACACCCAGACCCGCGAGCACGCGATCGGCGCGGCGATCCGCGAGATCAGCCACATCGCCACGCTGCCCGAGATCACGCTCAAGATCATCTCCCTGGTCGAGGACCCCACGTCCACCGCGCAGGAACTTCACAAGGTCATCGCCAACGACCCCGCCCTCTGCTCGCGCATCCTCAAGGTCGTCAACTCCGCCTTCTACGGCCTGCCCGGCCAGATCGGCTCCATCAACCGCGCCATCGTCCTGCTCGGCCTCAACGCCGTCAAGAACATCGCCATCGCTGCAAGCCTGGCCAGGCTCTTCCGCGGCGGAGCCCTCACGCCCAACTTCGACGCCAAGAACCTCTGGCAGCACTCGATCTCGACCGCCGCCGCCTGCAAGATGATCGCCGGGTCCATGAAACTGGGCCTGGCCGACGAGGCGTTCCTGGCGGGCCTGATCCACGACATCGGGCTGATCGTCGAGATCCAGTACGACCGCAACAAGATGATCGAGGTGATCGCGGCGACGATGCCCCAGGGATGCGCCGCCCCGCAGCGCGACATGCTGACGGTCGAGCAGGAGGTCTTCGGCGCGTCGCACCAGGAGTTCGGCCTGGCGCTCTGCGAAAAATGGAAGTTCCCCAAGTCGTTCATCAACGTCACCGGCTTCCACCACCGGCCGCTGGAGATGCCCGAGGAGGGGCGGACGTTGGTGTGCCTCGTGTGGGTCGCGGACCGGCTGGCCGCGGGGCTCAAGGACGGCTTCCGAATGGACCTGCTCTCGACGGACATCACCCTGGACGTGCTCGACCATCTGCACTTGACGCGTGAGGCGGTGGACGACATCGCGGCCCGGCTGCCGGACCACCTGCAGACCGTCGAGAAGATGCTCGCCTGAGAGCGGCGCCGGCCGTCAGGCCGGCAGGCGCGCCCGCCAACGCTCCATCGCCGATTTCTTCGTCAGGTCGTAGCGCAGCGGCGTGACCGTGATGGCGCCCTGGAGCAGCACCGCCACGTCGCTGCCCTCGTCCAGCTGCCGGAAGTCCAGGCCGCGCCCCGTGGCCCAGTAGTACACGTCGCCCGCGGGGCTGACGCGCCGCTCGTAGGCGTCCACCAGCCCGTGCGTGTTCATCGGGCACACCCGGATCGCCGGCAACGGTCCATCGTCCTGCGTGATGGGAATGTTGACGCTCAGGCAGGCGTGGCGCTCGGGCAGGCCGCCGCCCAGGATCGCTTCGATCGCGTGCCGGGCCCGCGCCGCCGCGACGTCGAAGCGGGCACGCCCGGAGCCCATGTGCAGGCTCACGGCGATGGCCGGGATGCCCAGGAAAGCCCCTTCCAGAGCCGCGGCGACGGTGCCCGAATAGATCACGTTGATGCCCGCGTTGGCGCCGGCGTTGATGCCGGAGATGAGCAGGTCGGGGCGCGAGCCGGGGCCGAAGCGCTCGGGCCACAACTGGCTGACGGCCAGCTTGACGCAGTCGGCGGGGCGGCCGTCCACGGCGATGCCGGTCATGCCGGGGTCGCCGCCCCAGCCGAGCCGCTCCTGCTTGACCATCAGCGGCTCGTGGAAGGTGACGCCGTGGCTGGTGGCCGACTGGACCGTCAGCGGGGCGATGGGGATGACCTGCGCGCCGTCGGATCGGGCGTCGCCGGCGAGCCGGATCGGGCCGCCGCAGCGCCCGGCAGGGTCCGCCAGCGCGGTGTAGAGAGCCTCGATCCCCGGAGCCCGAAGGCCGTCGTCGTTGGTCAGCAGGATGTGCACGGTGCAAGCGTAGCCGCGCGCCTGTCCGTCCCGGCGCCGGCCTGCTATCGTGGGCACGGGGGCGCCCTGCGGGGCGGGTGGCGGAGGCGTGCGCATGGACGTGAAACAGACGGTGCTCGACGCGGTCGGCAACACGCCCCTGGTGCGCCTGAATAAGGTGGTGGACGACGGCGGCGGGGAGCGGGGAGGTGCGGGCCAGTGCGCGACCGTGCTGGTCAAGTGCGAGTACATGAACCCCACCGGCTCGATCAAGGACCGCATGGCCCTGCACATCCTCAACGAGGCCGAGCGCACCGGCAGGCTCCGCCCCGGCGGCACCATCGTCGAGAACACCTCGGGCAACACCGGCCTCGGCGTGGCCATGTGGGCCGCGGTCAAGGGGTACCGGTGCGTCTTCACCATGCCCGACAAGATGTCGCTCGAGAAGGTGAACATGCTCAAGAGCTTCGGGGCCGACGTGGTGATCACGCCCACCGACGTGCCCGGCGACTCGCCCAGCCACTACGTCGAGACGGCCAAGCGGATCGCCCGCGAGACGCCCAACGCGTTCTACGTCAACCAGTACCACTGCCAGGAGAACATCGACTCGCACGAGCTGATGACCGGCCCCGAGATCTGGCGGCAGACGGAGGGCAAGTTCGACGTGTTCGTGGCCGGCACCGGCACGGGGGGCACGGTCTCCGGGGTGGGCCGGTTCCTCAAGAAGAAGTCGCCGCACATCCGGGTGGTCGGCGTCGATCCGATCGGCTCGGTGCACTACCACTACTTCTACACCAGGACCATGCCCACGCCGCACGTCTACAAGGTCGAAGGGATCGGCGAGGACATCCTCTGCGGGGCGATGGACTACTCGGTCGTGGACGAGATGCACCAGGTCAACGACAAGGAATCGTTCACCATGGCCCGCCGGCTGGTGCGCGAAGAGGGCCTCTTCTGCGGCGGCTCGTCGGGGTCGAACGTCCACGTCGCCGTCAAGCTCGCCCGGCAGCTGGGCCCCGGCAAGACGATCGTCACCGTGCTGCCGGACGCGGGCACGCGTTACATCACCAAGTTCCTCTCCGACGCGTGGATGAGGGACTACGGCTTCCTGGGCAGCGACAAGGACCTGGGGCTGGTCGAGGACATCCTGCGCGACCACCCCCCGGGCGTCATCACCGCGCGCGAAGGCCACCCCGTGTCGAGGATCATCGACCTGCTCAAGAAGCACGGCGTTTCCCAGGTGCCGATCGTCGATGAGCACGCCCGCCCGCTGGCGATCATCCACGAGGTGGACCTGCTGCGCGGCATGCAGTCCGGCCAGGTGACGACGGCCTCCCCCGCCAAGGCCGCGGCCCATCCCATCGGCGGCCTGATCTATCCCAAGGCACGGATCGAGGAGCTCTACCGGATCTTCGAGACGGACCGGGTGGCGATCGTGGTGGACAACGAGAAGATCGTGGGCGTGATCAGCCAGATCGACGTGATCGAGTTCCTGAGCAAGCGGGCGAAGTGAGCGGGTCGCCTCGACCCCTCGGATCCGCTGTCTCTCTTCTCATCGGCTCTATCTCCTGCCCCCTGTCCCCTGTCCCCTACCCACTCCAACGACC
>JBGPGM010000168.1:0-5674 GCA_041483855.1 Phycisphaerae bacterium
ACCGGATCACCGCCACCTTCGCCATCTCGATGTTCATCTACACGCCGGCCGGCATGTCTACCGCCGACGCCAAGACGCTCACCGACGTTGATGCCCCGACGGTCTTCACCGACGCGCAGAGCTTTTTCCTCGATGGCGTGAACAACTCCGGCGTCATCGTGGCCAGCATCCCGGCGAGCGGCGACATCTTCATGCTGATCCCGTACGCCGACGCCGGCCCCTACACCGTCGGTGCCAGCGCCGTCATCGACTCGACCGCCCTCCCCAACGGCGGGATCTTTGTCACGACCACCAACGCCGCGGGCGAGATCGTCGTCTACTTCCGCAGCCCGCTCTCGGACCCCTGGCACTACCTGGACGTCGCGCACGCCTCCGGCGCGCCACGCCTGACCGGCAACGTCGTCGCGTGGTTCGACCCCCAGGAGCAACTGACCTACGTCGCCGCGGCGTCCACCGCGGGCCTGCTGCTGATCAGCCAGGCCAGCGCGGGGCACTGGACCATCCGCAACCTGACCAACGAGATCACCGGTTCCGTCGCGATCGTCAACTCGCTCGTCGTTCTACAACCCCAGAGCGGGATGACCATCCTGGGCGGCATGACGGCCGCCGGCGACCTGGTGATCTACGGCCAGACCGCCCAGTCCAACTCGCAGGGCCAGGTGATCTGGGGCTACGACAACCTCTTCAACTCGGTGGTCCGGGCGTTCAACATCCCCGTGCCGGACTTCAACATCGGCGAGCGCGGCCACCTCGTCGCCTATGTCACGCCCTGGGATGGCCTGAACATCGTCGGCTCGGCGGCCAACGGCCAGCCGGTGGCCCTGTGGAACGCCCCGGACATCGTGGGCTGGCGCGTCACGAACTTGAGCGAGGCCACAACCAACCCGCTCGGGAACAGCGGGCTCACCCATCTCACCGCGTACATCACCTCATGGGGCGGCATCAATCTCGCCAGCGGCGACAACGTCAATGTCCTCTGGTGGGCCCCCAGCCTGGGCGGCGAGTGGCGGGCCGACTCCATCCGGGCTATTGCCAACGGCCCCGAGCTGCGAGGCGACACGCTCAGCGCCTACTTCACCCCCTGGGGCGGCCTGAACATCGCCGGCCTCGACGACCTGGACCGCCTCTGGGTGTATTGGTGGACGCCCGACACCAACCAGTGGGCCGCGGCATCCATCTCCGCGTCGCTGCCAGCCGGCTCGCCGACACCGGTGGGGAACGTTTCCAGCCTCGTCACGCCGGCAGGGGACCTCAGCATCTTCGCGCGCACCCAAACAGGAGACCTGCTGCACTACCTCTGGCAGATCAGCAACCCGGTGTGGACTGTCACCGACGCCACGCTGGTCGGCACGACCTGAGCCCCGGCGGGCCTCAGCGCCGGCGGCACTCGCACGCGGACCCGAACTCTCTGCAGATGCGGTGGTGGTGGCAGCCGCCGCCCGCCGGGCATCGCGCCCGGCACGAGTAGCGCCCGTGGAAGATCAGCAGGTGCGAGAGGTCGCACCAGCGCCGGCGCGGGAAGAGGGCCATCAGCCGGCGTTCGATCATCGGCACGGTGGTGCCGCGCCGGGCCAGCCCGAGGCGGTATGCCAGCCGCTGGATGTGCGTGTCGATGGGGATGCCGACCTGGACGCCGAAGGCGTTGCCCAGGACGACGTTGGCGGTCTTGCGGGCCACGCCGCGCAGGGTGAGCAGGTCCTCCATGGTCCGCGGGACCTGGCCGCCGAAGCGCCCCGCGACGTCACCCATGGCCGAGTGAACGGCCCTGGCCTTGTTGCGGAACAGCCCGATTGACTTGATGTACGGCTGGATCTGCTCGGGCGCCGCCGCGCCGTAGTCGGCGGGCGTCGGGAAGCGTGCGAATAGCGCGGGCGTGGCCTTGTTCACGCTGGCGTCGGTGGCCTGAGCCGAGAGGATCGTCGCGACGAGCAGTTCGTGCGGGTTGGAGTAATCGAGTTCGCAGTGGGCGTCGGGATAGGCGGTCTCCAGCGCCGTCAGCAGGCGGGCCGCGCGCCTTCGCTGCGCCGCGGTTACCCGTGGCAGCGAAAAGGGCAGGTCCGTGCCGGGCGAGGCTGGTGGAGCGGTGTCGGTCGCGACGCGCGGGTCTTGACGTGCCATCAGGGGCGTGTCCTGGCAAGGAGGGGCTCTTCGAGGCGACCCGGGCGGCCGGCGCGCGAGGGCTCGCCCGCGGGGCCGCCGTACCCGGGCGTGGCGGCGGACCACGCCCCGGCCACGAGGGCGACCAGAACGGCCAGCGTGCCGGACACGAGCAGGCCCGTCGCCGTCGGATGGTCCGCGTCGAACGCGGCCTTGTGGACGAGGGCGGTGGCGTTGTCGCCGGTCTGGGCCGCGATCCAGTACGCCGTCAGGTGCCGGTTCATCCCGGGCACGAGGAAGAAGAACTGGTAGAACAGCACTCCCATCGCCACGAGCAACCCGCCGAGCCGCGCGAACGACGCCGGCCTCCGCCACTCCAGGCGCAGTCGCAAATAGAGCACCGCCAGCGACGCCGACGCCACGGTGGCGCAGCCGAACTGGATCGTGTCGCACAGCAGGAACAGCCGCTGGACGACGTGCCCCGCGGCGATCAACCAGTGCTCCCCGGTGTACCTGGCGTAATCCGGGAGCGTCGGCCGCAGACCCCTGATGGTGGGGAAGAGGATCGCGGCCGCGGCCCCGGTCATGGCCAGCGTGCCCACCCACAACCCCAGCGCGACAAGGTGAATGGTCTCGCAGAATGCTCGCCACGTGCCCATCCCGCCATCGTATCGTCGGCACGGGGCGGGCAGGCGACGCGTGGCAAGGCCGTGCGCAGATTCGCCCAGCCCGTCACGACGGCGTACAAGTGGGGCATGATCGGAGCCCTTGGCCCCAAACTGACCCTCGCGCTGGCGGGCCTGGACCGAGCCGCCCTCGGCGTGCCGGATGAGGTCGGCGCCCTGCTTGCCTGGGCGCGGGGCACGGGTTTCGGCGCGGTCCAACTCGATGGGACCTGGCGCGGCTTGCGGGCACGGGACCTTTCGCGTTCGGCGCGTCGCGACCTGGCCGGCCTGATCCGCCGTACCGAACTGGTCTGCACCGGGATCGACCTCTTCGTGCCCACAGAGCATTTCGCCGATCCGATGCGCGTCGACCGCGCCGTCGGCGCGGTGACCGGCGCGACCGAACTGGCCGCGGATCTGAGCCGGATGGGTGGGGGGGCGGGCCCGACCGGCGGCGCGGTCGTCAGCCTGACCCTGCCCGGGCAGCCGACGGACAGCGTGCTCGCCGCGATCGCGGACCGGGCAGACCGTTGCGGTGTGATGATCGCCGATCACGCCTGGCCGCCCCGCGCGCCAACCGCTTCCGGCGAGGGGCCGATCGGCGTCGGGCTTGACCCCGCCGTGTTGTTGGTCGCGGGCGAGGACCCGGGCGTCGCGGTGTCGCGGCTGGGGCGCGCCGTGGCCTCGGCGCGCCTGCGGGATGCCGGCCCGGACTCCGATCGGGCGTCAACGGGCGTCAGCGGCGCGCGGTTCGATCCGCTCGCCTATGCCATCGCCTTGACCACGGCCGGCTACCAGCGGCACGTTGTGGCAGACCTGCGGGGACTGGGCTCGCCGGCGGACGCGGCCGCACGCATGATCGAGACCTGGAGCGCCGGGTAGCGTCATCACGAGGCTGGGCGCGCCGCGCGGAACGGCACCGGGCGCGTTCGCGCCGGCAGGTACAGCGGATGGCGGGGCTGACCGGACTTTGTCACTCCCAGGCAATGCATCGAGCGCATCGCCCCGAGCATCGCCAGCACCGCGTCGCACCGGCCCGCCAGGTGGCCGTGGTTGCCCCAGGCGACCACGACGAGCCCCGCCCCGGATGCCGCGTCTACCAGACAGGCGTCGTTACGCCGGCCGACCGGGTCGCGTGCGCCGGCCAGGTGGCTCGGGTCCGGCGTGCACAGCGCGAACAGGTTGACCGCCCGCATCGACCCGAAGCCCCACGCACGCGCCAAGCGCACGCACGCCCGGATCGTCGGGTCGTCGCGTCGTGCATCGGCCGTGCTCGGATTGAGCATGACGAACGCAACACCCGGCGCCGCCTGGTCCCACGCTCGCCAGAGCAGGTACCGGTAGCGCCGCGTGCGGTCGAAGACCGCGCCCGACCGCTCAGTCGTCGAGCGCGGCCAGCTCGCTGTCGGGGACCTCGAAGTTGGTGTACACCTTCTGGACGTCGTCGTTGTCCTCCAGCGCATCGATCAGTTCGATCAATGTCCGGGCGTCCTGGGCCGTCAGCGTCACCATCGTCGACGGGAGCATGTCGATCCGCGCCTCGGCCACCGGCAGGCCCGCTTGCTCGATCGACTGCTTGACCGCGTGGAAGGCCGTCGGCGAGGTCGCGATCGTCCACACCGCGTCGGCGCCCGCCTGGGCGTCCGGCGGCGTCACGTCCTCGGCGCCGGCGGCGATGGCGATGTCCATCAGGGCCTCCTCCCCGGCGGCCTCGGCCGGGATGTAGATCAGCCCCTTGGACGTGAACAGAAACGACACGCACCCCGACGCGCCCAGGTTCCCGCCGTAGTTCCCCAGGATCAGGCGCAGGTCAGCGGCCGTGCGTGTGCGGTTGTCCGTCAATCCGTCCACGATGATCGCCACGCCCTTGGGGCCGTACCCCTCGTAGCGCACGGTCTCGAAGTTTTGCGCGCCGAGTTCCCCGGACCCCTTCTTGATGGCCCGCTCGATCGTGTCGCGCGGCATATTGGCGTAGCGGGCCTCGTCGATCGCGTAGCGCAGCGTGATGTTGGCGCTCGGGTCCGGCCCGCCGTTCTTGGCGGCGACCATGATGGCCTTGGCGCACTTGGACCACATCTTGCCGCGCTTGGCGTCCACGGCCGCCTTGCGGTGCTTGATGTTGTGCCACTTGCTGTGTCCGGCCACGATTGGGACTCCTGGCGCGTCAACGGCGGGGTCAGTCGTCGGCGGGCTTGCGTGGCGGGGAGCGTTTCGGCGCGGTGGGCACCTTGGCGTCGGCCTTCTTGCGAGCTCCGCCGGACTTGGGCCGGTGTGCTGCACGGGGCGCGGCCCGGGAGCCCTCGGGCCCGGGGCCATCGTCCGCGGCCGCCTGGAGACGGTGGTACGCCTCGGCCAGTTCACCGGCGCGCACCCGCCGTTCGAGCAGACCCGCCGCGTCGTCGGCGCCGTGCTTTTCCTCGACGATGCCCGCGGCGCACAGCACGCCCAGGATCCGCTGGTCCACCGGCGCGGCGTGCCCATCGAGGTTCAACAGCACGACGCGTGCGGAGACGAACGGCGGCACGCCATCGAGGGAGTCCAGGTACTGGCGCGCCTCGCGCTTGCCCAGGACGATGAGCCGTTCGAGCGTGACCGCGTGCTCGCGCCGGTACAGGTCACGCAGCGCGGCGCTGAGGCGCACCGCCCGCTCCTGGGCGCCGGGGTACCGCTCGCCCATCAGGCGGACCAGTTCGTCCGGCAGGCATACGCGCAGCTCGTTGAAGTCCACGACCGCCTGTTCGATCCGGCGCAGAGCGCCGGCCGCCTTGGCCGTGGTGCTCTCCCAGACCAGGAACGAGCGGAGAAACTGCCCCAGCAGCGGCTCGGCGGAGTCGATCGGCGCACACTCCGCGGGTGTGGGGAACGCCCGCGGGTACTGCTTGCGGAGCCCCTCGAGCAGGTCGGGCAGGGCG
>JBGPGM010000169.1:0-5551 GCA_041483855.1 Phycisphaerae bacterium
GGGGGGGGGGGGGGGGGGCGGGGGGCCCGGGGGGGGGGGGGGGGGGGGGGGGGGGGGGCTTGCGCGGGGCTCGGCCGCGGGGGGGGGGGGCGGTTGGGTTGGCCGGGGGGGGGGGGGTTCCGCGGGGGGGCCCGGCGGCGGGCGGGGAAGGGGCGGTCCGCGGCTGCCTGCGGGGACGTACCGGCTGGTGCTCAGCGTGGACGGCAAGGAACAAAGCCAGGTCCTGACGATCGGGCCGGATCCGGACTTCCCCGGCGCCGCGACGGCGGATGAGGACGAGGGCGCGGAGGACGGCGCGGCGGCGGATCCCGACGATGAGGGATCCGAACCGTTCGCCCCTCGGTGATGGGTGACCGGTCCGAGCGCGAATGGCTGGCAGAAGCGACCGATGACGATGTAAGCGGTTACCGGCGAATGCGCCGATTTTGCGCAAGGGTGCGACGCATCGTTCGTGCGCGCTGGCGGTGTCCGCGCGAGAATTTTGCATGATTCGGCGATGGCGCGCGGCTATACCGACCGCAGGGTTGCGTATGTCTTGGCAGGAGAACACGCCATGCAGTCAACGCTCGAGTCGCCCACCGTCCACAGGCCACCCGAGGAATCCGGCAAGCGGCGTCGCACCCTGAAACTGCTGCACTGGGATGGTGTCGGCTGCGCGGAACGGCGCTACCCCGGCCTGGTCGGCGGCTCGGGAACGACGTGCTGTGTCGTGACTGACGCGGGGGACCCGTTCGAGGCGGGTCCGGAGTTGGCGGGCCATCCCGGCTCGCCCGGCGGCCTGAAGCCTGAGATGCCAAGGGCGCGCCCGGTGGAGTACCGCATCGGCGCGAGCGCGGCCATCCCGGCGGGCGATGGCGAGTTCGATGGCGCGTCGTGTCATCTTCTGTTCGGCTACCTGTCGCGACCCGAGCGGGCGCTGGCCGAGATGATCCGCGTGACGAGCCGGGGCGGCACGGTGGCGATCTCGGGCGTGGACGGCAACTGCGTCTGGCACGAGCCGTGTTCGCCGGAACTCAACCGGGAGTTGGGCGCGGCGATGAGCGAACTGCGTGGCAACGGGTTCGATCCGATGATGGGGCGGAGGCTGTTTCGGCTGGCGTGCGAGGCCGGGCTCGGGGGGATCGATGTCCGGGTGCGCCCGTATGACGTGGTCGCCGGCGGCATCGACGAGGCGGGCGCGCTGGTGTGGGGCAAGAGGCTGGAGGTGCTGGCGGGATCGCTCCGCCGTCACGGCTGGTCGCCGGCGCGGGCGGGCTGCTTGTGCAGCCTGCTGCTGGAGCACCTTCGGGACGCGCAGACGTTCACGTACAGTGTCCTGGTGATGGTGACCGGTCGAAAGCCAGCGGCGTAGCGGCGCGGAACGCGGGGCCCGGCGCCTGGCCGGCGGTCAACGCCTCGGCTTGGGCTCTCCGTCGCGCAGCGCCGAGCGGGCATTGGCCAAACTGCCGTACTCGGTCAGGCGCAGCTTAACGAGCGCCAGTTTCTGGCGATCGTTCAGGCCGTCCGGGCCGTAGGCATCGCGCAGCGTCCACAGCACCAGGAGGTGGATCGGCGTCAAGCCCGCGTTCCGCAGGTCCTTGTCGGCGTTGGTCAGTAGACCCGCGAGCCTGTCCAGTTCGCAGGTCACGGTGGGCGACGGGCCGGACGCGCGAATCGTGTCGAGGACTCGGCGCGCCGCGGCGCAGTTGCGCATGGCGTCCAATCGCGCCATCCAAGGGTCGTCGGAGGAAACGTGCTTGGCCCACTCCGTGGCGTTGCGGTCAAGAACTTGCTCGGCCTCGGCCGGGTCGCCGTCGAGCGTAAGCCAGAGCCCGAGCGTAGATTCGAGCAGCAAGGTCTCCAGATCCGATACATGCCCCGTGCGGAGTCGCTCAGAAACCGCCTGTCGCATGACGGAAAGTCGCTTGCTCCAAACCTTGGCGAGCTGCTCGGGGTCGTGGACAATTCGCGGACTGAACAACCACTCGAGCAACGCGGTCTCGGTGAGAATCGACGATTCAGCACCCATCTGGCCCTTGAGCGGCAGGGTCTTTAGCATCATCCCGAGGGTGTCGCGCAGAGCCGCCTTGTCCGCGACGCCGCGCTCGGCCGCGGCTTGGGCTTGGCCCTTCTGGAAATCTTTCTCCGCTAACTCAACGCGCAGGACCGCCTCCTGGACGCGCCTCTCGTTGGCGATGGTGTAGAGCCATCCGCCGGTCCCGCCCCCGGCGGCTACGGCGATGACCAGCATGGTCAGCAGCGTGGCCACCCCCGGGCGGCGCTGTGCCCAAAGCCTCACGGCCTTGGCCACCGATGGGCGGGTCCACTGGATGGGCTCGCGGCGCATCCACCGTTCGAGGTCCTCGGCCAGCGCTGCCGCGGACTCATGCCGATCGGCGGGACTTGGCGCCAGCGCCCGTCGGCAGATGGATTCCAGGTCCGCATCGACCTGGGGGTTGAGTTCCCGCAGCCAAGGCGCCGAGCGCCGGCCGGCCTCGCGGTCGTGGTTGGCGGCGATCTCCTGGGGCGTGGCGCCGTTGGGCAGTTGCCGGGTGAGCAGATAGAAGAGCAGGCCGCCCAGCGCAAAGACGTCCGAGGAGGTGGTGGGGCCGCCCTCGTCCATGCGGAACTGTTCGGGGGCCATGAAGGCGACGTTGCCGAGCGGACCCCCCCCCCCACCTGGAGCGAGGTCCTGGGGTTCGGGGCTCGGGTCCTCGGGACGCGAGGATCGAGCCCCGACTCCCGAGACGCGATCCCAGAGCCGCACGGCGACGCCGAAGTCCGCGACCCTCGGCTCGCCGTCGGAATCGAGCATTATGTTGCTGGGCTTGAGGTCGCAGTGGATGAGGCCCGCCGTGTGGGCCGCGTGGACACCCCGGGCGATTCGCGCGATCATCGACGCGGCCCGGCGGACGGGGAGCGGGCCTGCGACGGCCCGCAGGTGGCCCTGAAGGTCCCCGCCCGGCATGTACTCGTAGACCAGGAACGGCTCGCCGCTGTCCGAAATGCCGCAGTCCTCGGCGCGCACCACGCTCGGGTGGCGCACGCGCCGGGCCTTGGTGGCCTCCTCGAAAAAGACGGCGCGGGCTTGGTCGTGCTGGGCATCCGTGCGCAGGATCTTGATGGCGACCAGGGCATCGTGGCCCGGCTCCGAGAGTTGGCGGTCCATGGATTCAAACACATCGCCGGCCGCCCCCGAGCCCAGGAGCGTCAGCAGCCGGTAGCGGGGGGTGCCGTCGGAGCGCCGAGGGCCGAAGTCGCAGGGCGTCGTGCGCGCCGGCCGGCGGCGCACGCTGCGGACGATCTGCGACGTGGACCACACGGCAAGGTTGAGTTCTGCGGCGTCGCGCACGGCGCGCGCCAGCGACGGATAGGCGGTGGCCAGCGTCTGCACCGCTTCGGCGGTCGGCTTGGAAGAGCGAGACAGCCAGCGGAGGGACATGTCGATGGCCGCGTCCAGCGCGCTGGGCCTGCCTTGCAGGTCCGGGACGGCGTCGAGGTAGCGTGCAAGGTCGACGGGCAGTCCGGCGTCGATGCGGCAGCGCCCGTCGGTCTCGATCAGGTCCGCGAGCAGATCTTCATCTCCGGGCAGGCGTCCCCGCACGAACCCGACCAGGTCAATGTCGGCCGGGGAGCGGGAATAGAGCGAGGCCAGTTCGCCGGCCAGGTCGTTGGCAATCGTGACCATCATTGGTACTCCGCCTTGAGATCCTCGCGAAGCGTGTCCTTGATCCGTTCCCAGCGCTTGCGGACCGCCGCGGGCGTGAGGCCCATGAGTTCGGCGGTGACGTGGTGCGGCGTGTCGGTGATCCACAGGGACAAGATCTCGCGGTCGGTGCCGTCCTTGAGGGCCTCGAAGACACGGGCCAAGCCGAGGCTGGCATCGGCACCGGGCTCCGGGGCATCGTTGATGCGGCGGAGCATCGCCTGCGCCAGCGGCCCGTCCGCGCCCTCGATGGACCGCAGGTAGTCCGTGGTCCGCCGCAGGTCCACCAGGGCGTGGTCCGCGACCGTGAAGACCAGGGACCAGAGTTCGTTCTCGCTCACGGCGCGGAGGCGACCGGCACGGACATACAGGTCCAGCCGCCGACCCAGCGTGGACAGGATGTCCTGCGAGTCAAAGAGACGGCGCATCGCGGGGCTGAGCTTGCCGCGCACGCGCCGTCGGATGCGGGCGCCGTACTGCGCCATGAACTCGGCGGCGGCGGCGCGGTCGCCAGAGCGCATGCGGTCGAGGAGGCTGCCGACGTTCTCGGCGAGAGCCGCCGGGAAGGCCGCCGTCGGGCCCGGGAGTTTGGATTCGATGACCGGGCACGCGGCGGGCGAGGGCTCGTGGGCAGAGTGGGGGGATGGGGGAGTCATTCGCCGATCTCCAGTTCTTTCGAGTTGCTCGTCACACTCGGTCGCGCCGTCCGTCTCTCTGTGTTGGAGCCGTCTCAGCCTGACCAGGATGTCGGTTGGGACGCGCTCCTGGACGAAAGGAAGGCGATGCCATGGGAACTTCTCGAAGAAGCCAGTGTAACCTCGCGCACCGTGGGATTGGAAGAGGGCTGCTCCGGATTGCCGCGGCGGCTAGCGCGGTCGTGCTTGGCACCGGCCCGGCCGGGGCGGCGCTTGCCGTGCCAACCAGGGCAGGGTTACCGGGCTCAGTCCTTCCTGTTTTCCGCGGGCTGGCAGACGGGGAAGAACAGTGGTACCAGGCGTTCTGGCTGCTGTTGCTCCGCCTTTGGCTGCAGCTCGGCGGCTCGGGGAACTTGGACTCCGATCCGGTCGTGGCCATGAAGCAGGTTTCCGCCTTCTACGACGCTAACGGCTGGCCAGTGTCTACGAGGAACGACCACAGGCAAGAGGCGATCGACACCATCAACAACCTGCTGGCATTGCTCAATAACCCGCCTCCCGATCTGGATCCGGGCGCGGTCGCCGCGTTCCAAGCCGAACTCCACAAGATGCTCGATAGCCTCTGACCACGCCCGTTCGTCTGGGTGGAATGATGAAGAAGAACGCTGCCCGTGTTCGCGTCCCGCAAGCCAAGGCCGCCAGCGCTCCGGCGCAACGGGTCGAGCCAAAGTCGCTCGCGGTCCGATCCCAGATCTCCGCGCGGGTGCGTTCGGCGGTCGCGGGTCTTAAATACAGCGAAGTCGCCAGGCAAACCGGGTTCAACGACGAGACCACACGCCGCTATCTGCGGGGCCACGCCCGCCCGTCCGTCGAGTTCCTCGTCAGCCTCTGTACGACCATGGACATCAGCCCCGACTGGCTGCTGCTGGGCAAGGGGCCAAAGCGGCGGTGCGCCAAGGGCGAAGCCGTCGCCCAGATGAACCTGCCGGAGTTGCTCCGGGCGATGGCGGAGGCCGACCCCCGGGGTTCGGCATCGGCCTTTGCCGGCCGGTCATCCGGTGCATCGGACGGCGCACCTCCCCACTCGTGACCGCGGGTGTGGGTTGCTGGCTGGCGCGGGGTGACGACCCCCGGGGAAATTGGATGCACTTCGGCTGCCGCGACGGCCGATCGCCGCGACTCTTGGCCGGCGCGGTCCGGCGGCCGGAGCGGGCCGTCACGCCGCCGGGCA
>JBGPGM010000170.1:0-5548 GCA_041483855.1 Phycisphaerae bacterium
ATCGTCAGCGACCCCGCCTCCTCGGTGTTGCGCGCCGAGCCGAAGATCTGCTTGGGCACTTCCAGCGCCCGCGAGTCGATCCCACCCGTCATCGTCCGGCCCGACGACGAGTGCCGGCGCGACCGGTTGAACGCCCGCCCCAGGCGCGTCAGCGAGTCCATCACCACCACCACGTGCTTGCCCGCCTCCACGATCCGCTTGCACCGATCGATCGCCATCATCGCCACCCCGATGTGCTGCTCCACGTCGTTGTCGTTGCTCGACGCCAGCACGCGGCACCGGGCCCGGCCGTCCGGCCCCACCGCGTAATCCGCGAACGTCCGCCGGAAGTCCGTCACCTCCTCCGGGCGCTCGTCCACCAGCAGCACCACCACCTCGACGTCCGGGTGGTTGCGCAGGATCCCGATGCCGATGTCCTTGAGCAGCGTCGTCTTGCCCGCCTTGGGCGGCGACACGATCAGCCCCCGCTGGCCGCGCCCGATCGGGCAGAATAGGTCGATCAGCCGGCACGACGGCGGGCACCCCGGGTACTCCAGCGACAGCCGCGGCTGCGGGTCGATGGACGTCAACTCCTCGAACGGCTTGGCGTTGGCGAACCGCTCCGGGTCCATCCCCTCGATAGCCAGGATGGCCTCGACGACCGGGCGCGGGTTCCGCCCCCCACCTCCCCCGCCTCCCCCGTTTGGCCCGCCCCCTCCGCCGCCGCCGCCACCACCACCTCCCATGCCCCCGCCGCCGTACCCGCCCCGGTGCCGCCCGCGCCGCCCTCGGGGCCGGCGGAACCCCACCTCCACGGTCAGTTGCAACCCGTGGCGCAGCTTGAACCGTTCGCACAGCGCCAGCGGGACGAAGGGATCATCGTCGCGCTCGATCAGCGTCGCGCCGTTCAACTGGCGGACGCGACCCTCGGCGCGCTGCGGCCATTCAAGGATGCCCGTAAGCGTCGTCATGCCGGATGTCGATGGCCGTCGGCAACACGGAGCGGTGCAATCCTGGCCGACTCCGCGCCCCCCCGCCACCATCCCTCCCACAATCGATCCATGCCCGTCCCCACCCCGCGTCCCCCAGAACCCGCCCTTCGTCGCGCCCCCCGGGGACCGTCAAACCATTTCTCTACCAGACCACTAGAGCATGCATGGGCCTCCAAGTCAAGCCAGAATCCGTACCTGGATTCCTGGACCAGCCCCGCGCAGGCCCTTCGCAGGCCGCCTTGCAGGCTCCTATCCCGCTCAACCGAGCCGGGACTCGAACCGATCGGTACCCTGAGCCGTAACGATTCACCCCCACGGAGCGGGAGTAGGAACGCACATTCTCGGCTCATGGTTTCTCCTAGGGTCGCTCTGCCAATGAACGTTCACAAGGTCTTCCATCAATCCATGCGCCGCGTTCGATCCGACGCGCAGGCCGGCGGCGAGCTCGCCTCCGGCAGCACCGGCTCACGCTCGCGCGGGCGTGCCGCGCCCGGCCTCAAGGCCGACGGCAACGGGCGCGACACAGGCGCCCCGACCAAGCCCGGGGCCGCTCCCACGCGCCGCCCTGGGCGCAAGGGCCACGGAAGCAACTGAGGCTCGCGTACGCGCAGGCGGTGCGGGGGTATTCGATCACGGTTTCTTCGTCACGGGGGCGGTCCGACCACGGCCCGCGTCGCCGGGCGCAACCATCTCGTTGCCGTGCCCGCTAGGATGGCTCTCAGCGCCATGGAACTCCTCAAGGGCATCCCGGTCTCCCCAGGCGTGGTGATCGGGCGCGTGTACGTACTCGACGATGAGCGCCGGCGCATCGCCAAGCGCACCGTGCCGGCCGCGGGCGTGCCGGTCGAGCACGACCGGCTCTGGAAGGCGCTGGGCGAGTCGATCGCCGAACTGAACGCCCTGCGCGCCCGGGCCCAGCGCGAGATGGGGGACGAGGCGGCCAAGATCTTCGCCTTCCACATCGGCATGCTCGCCGACGCCGCGCTGACCAAGCCGATGCACGAACTGATCGACCGCGAGCGCGTCACCGCGGAGTACGCGGTGTGGAAGGGCATGCACGACCTGGCCGAGCGCTTCGCCAAGGTGCCCGACCCAACCTTCCAGACCAAGGTGGACGACGTCAACGACCTGAGCATGCGGGTCCTGCGCCACCTGATCGGCGAGCACCAGGGGCGGCTGGCCAACCTGGACCACCGCGCCGTGGTGATCGCCAAGGACCTGACGCCCTCTCAGGCCGCGGGGTTCGACCGCAAGCACGTCGTCGCCTTCGCGACCGACCTCGGGGGCAAGACGAGCCACACGGCAATCTTCGCCCGCGCGCTGGGCATCCCCGCCGTCGTCGGCCTGGGCAAGGTCACCGATGCGGTCAGCGACGGGATGGAGATCATCATCGACGGCGACCGCGGCGTGGTGATCATCGGACCCGACGAGGAGACCCTCGCCGCCTACCTGCGCCAGGGCGAGGACCGCCGGACCTTCCAGCTCTCCCTGGCCGACCTGGCCGCGCTGCCCAGCGTCACACGCGACGCCACCCACATCGAACTGCTCGGCAACATCGAGTTCCCGGACGAGGCCGCGGCGGTGCTCGCGTCCGGCGGCGAGGGCGTCGGCCTCTACCGCACCGAGTTCCTCTACCTGACCAGCCAGCGCGAGCCCTCGGAGGAGGACCATTTCGCGGCCTACAAGCGGGCGATCGAGCTGCTCCAGGGCCGCATACTGACCATCCGGACCGTGGACCTGGGAGCGGACAAGTACACCCAGGCGCAGTTCGAGACCCCCGAACGCAACCCATTCCTCGGGCTCCGCTCGATCCGCTACTGCCTCAGGTCACTGCCGATGTTCAAGACGCAACTCCGGGCGATCCTGCGTGCATCGGCGCTGGGGCCGCTCAAGGTCATGTTCCCGCTGATCACGAGCACCAGCGAGTTCCGCCAGGGCAAGTACCTGCTCAACGACGTGATGGAGGACCTGGAAGAGGAGGGGATCCCCTTCGACCGCACGATCCCGGTGGGGATGATGGTGGAGGTGCCCTCCGCGGCCCTGATGGCCGACACCTTCGCCCGCGAGGCGGCTTTTTTCTCGATCGGCACGAACGATCTCGTGCAGTACACCCTGGCGGTCGATAGAACCAACGAGAGGGTCGCGAACCTGTATAACCCCGCCCACCCCGCGGTGATCCATCTGATCAAGGGGGTGATCCGGGCCGCGCGGCGCCGCAATGTCCCGGTCTCGTGCTGCGGCGAGTCGGCGGGGGACCTGGATTATGTGATGTTGCTCGTGGGCCTGGGCCTGCGTACCCTCTCGGTGACGGCATCGTCGATCCCGGCGCTCAAGCGATTGATCCGGAGCATCACGATCCCGCACTGCGAACGGCTGGCGCGACACGCCTGCTCGCTCGATTCCGATGTCGCGGTCACGGCTTACCTGCGTGACCAGACCAGAAAGATCATTCCCGAGGCATTCGACGGACGTTCCGCCGAGTACTGACCGAGGGAACAGGAAAGTCGGTGCGGCTAGGGCTTGTCCCGCTGCGCCGGAAGGACGACCGGGGCCTGTTGCGCCCTGGGCCAGGACCGAGGGCGCACCCGCGCCCCCGACTGCTTGCCCGGGCGTCGGGTCCGACAATCAGACGTGCCGGGCCGGCAAACGCCGACGCCGCGTGGAGAACCACACGGCGCGCGAGCCGGGGGGCCCAAGCACCAGCGCCGCGGGGGGACCGGGAGGGGTTGATCCACGGCGCGGGGCGGTCTGAGACGACGGCCGGTCTTTCCGGGCAAGGCAAGCGCCAGCGGCGCCGGGGCCCGTCTGTTGCGTTGCCCACAGTGATTCATCCACAACGAGCGAGCACGGACGCTGCATGGCACCCGCGAGGCGGGAATGCCGGCCGCGCCGCCGTGCGCTCGGGGTGGGCGGGGAGCGGGGTTGACGCATCAGGTCGGGCGGAAAGGAACCAATGGCCAAGCGCCAGATGGTGATTAACTACGTCCCGGGCGATGAGTGCCGGGTGGCGATCGTCGAGGGGGGAAAACTGGATGAGTTCCACGCGGAGCGGGCCGAGGCGGTCAGCCACGTCGGCAACATCTACGTGGGCCGGGTGGTGAATGTCGAGCCGTCGATCCAGGCGGCGTTCATCGACTTCGGCCTCGACGCCAACGGCTTCCTGCACGTCTCGGACCTGCACCCGCAGTACTTCCCCGGCGAAGGCGACGAGACGACCGAGCGCGTCGGCAAGAAGACGCCGCGCCGCGAGCGCCCGCCGATCCAGGAGTGCCTGCGCCGCGGGCAGGAGATCGCGGTGCAGGTGCTCAAGGAGGGCGTGGGGACCAAGGGCCCGACGGTCACGAGCTATCTGAGCATCCCCGGGCGATTCCTGGTGATGATGCCGCTGATGGACCGGGTGGGCGTCTCCCGCAAGGTGGAGGATGAGGAGACGCGGCGCAAGATGCGCGAGATCCTCGACCAGCTCGAGCTGCCGGACGGGTTCGGCTTCATCCTGCGGACCGCCGGACTCGAACGGACCAAGGCCGAGCTCAAGCGCGACCTGGCGTACCTGCTGCGGCTCTGGAAGGACATGGAGAAGCGGTGGAAGAAGGGTGCGCGGCCGCGGCTGCTGTACAGCGAGAGCGACCTGCTGGTGCGGGCGCTGCGGGACATGCTCTCCAGCGAGATCGACCGCATCATCGTGGATAACGAGGGGGCGCTGGGGCGGGCGGCGGGGTTCCTGAAGATCGTCGCACCGCGCTCCGCGGCGAACCTGGCCCACTACACCGGCAAGACGCCGGTCTTCCACGCGATGGGAATCGAGCAGCAGATCCGAAATATCCACTCGCGCGAGGTGCCGCTCAAGAGCGGCGGGCGGCTGGTGATCGACGAGACCGAGGCGCTGGTGGCGATCGACGTGAACAGCGGCAAGAGCCGCGACGCCCGCGACGCGGAGACCAACGCCTACGAGACCAACGCGGAGGCCGTGGACGAGATCTGCCGGCAGCTGCGGCTGCGAGACCTGGGCGGCATCGTCGTCAACGACCTCATCGATATGCGGTCCGCCAAGCACCGGCGCGATATCGAAAACCGGATGAAGGAGAACCTGAAGAAGGACCGCGCCCGATCGACGGTCGCGCCCATCAGTCCCTTTGGAATCCTGGAACTTACGCGCCAGCGGATGCGGGGCAGCCAGGAGAGCCAGCACTTCGCCGACTGCCCGGTGTGCCGCGGCCGAGGGCTGGTGCAGAAGCCCGACAGCGTGGCCGACGACTCCACCCGCGAGCTGGCGACGCTGCTGGAATACCCGCGGGTCTTCCGCGTGGAGATGGTCGTGAGCCCGCGGCTGGCCGGGGAACTGCTCTCCAGCAAGCGGCGGACGCTCAACCGGCTCGAGCGGCTCAGCGGCAAGCACGTGGATGTGCGGGTCAGCGAGCTGATCCCCGTTGATCGCGTGACGTTCTACGCGTACGACGATCGCGGCGCGGACATCGACACGGCCAAACTCCCCGCGCCCCGCGTGGACGAGCAGCAACTGGCCGCGTGGAAGGACGACTCGCCGCCCGGAGAGGACTGGGCCGCGAATCCGGATGATG
>JBGPGM010000171.1:0-5545 GCA_041483855.1 Phycisphaerae bacterium
CGTATTACATCCCCTCACCTCCGCTCCACCGCAGCCCGTTGACCTTCCTCTGCGCCTCCGGGGCAGCATCGAGCAACGAACCCGCCCTCCACGGGTTGGGCTGCGCCCGGCTGTGGCCGGGCTGCGCTTCACCCGCGGCTACATTCCATCGCCCTGTTGGGGCGAGGACCCACTCGCTGACGCTCGGGGCTCGTCGGCGACACCCCGTCGCGCACGGTCCCCGCACGTCTACCCGTTCAAGCGCGGGCGGGCAGGATGACCGTGTTCCGCCCCGCCAGCTGCAGCCGGCGCTGGATGGCGTAGGCGGTCTGGTTGTGCAGGAGCCTTTGCAGCCACGACTCTCGCTCGAAGATCACCTGCCCGGCGAAGAACGTCGAGCGCGGGAACTCCTTGGCCACGGCGAGGCAGAGTTTCTCGGCCTCCTCGACGGCGTCCGTTCCCACCGCCAGGCGTGTCGCGGCGGGCACACCCAGACGGCTCGCCAGTTCGGCGTAGCGAGCCAGCATCTGCTCGGTCTCGACCCGCAGCCGGTCGATCGAGTCCTCGCCCTTGAAGCCGCCGGAGTCGATCACGCCCACCGACACGAACACGAGACTCTTGAAGTGGTTGGGGAACGCCCGGAAGACGTTGTACGTGGTGTGGACGCCGAACCCGCTGTACCCGCCCACCAGCACCACCGCGGTGGGCTGCTGGGGGTCCGGCGGACCGGGCGGCGGGCCCGACGGTGCGGGGACCTTCTCCAGCCCTTCAAAGGCGCGAGAGAGTCTCGCGGCGACGGCCGCGTAGTGGCGCTTGATCAGCAGGCAGACCGCGATGACCACGCAGGTGATGGCCAGCGTGATCCAGCCCCCTTCGCTGAACTTCTGGAACACCGTCACCACGAGGATCGTGACGCACATCGTCAGCCCGGCGACGTGGATGCCGATCCTCTTCTTCCAGTCGGGGCGGGCCCTGCGCTGGCCCACCCACATCTTGCACATGGAGACCTCGGTCATCGAGAACGTCACGAAGACGTTGATGCTGTACATGACGACGAGGTAGCGCACGTCGCCGGCGGTGGCGAGCAGCGCCGCCAGCGACGTGACGCCCATGAGCATCACGCCGTTCTGGGCCGTGAGGCGTTCGGAGAGGGCCGCGAAGCGCCGCGGCACCCACGAGTCCACCGCCATGTTCGCCAGGACGCGCGGACCGTCGACGAACCCAGCCTGCGCGGCGACCACCAACAGGAGGCCCTCGGCCAGCAGGACCAGGACGACGAACGTGTGGCCCAGCGGCACGACCTGGACGAACCGTTCGGTCAGGACTGCGTTGAGCGTCTTGCCCTCCTCGGGCGCGACGTTCCACAGCAGGTAGAGGGCGAGGATGCCGCTCGCCGTGAAGGCCAGCGAGGCGGCCATGTAGAGCATGGTGCGCTTGCCCGTGCGCACGCGCGGCTCGCGCATGATGGTCAACCCGTTGGAGACCGCCTCGATGCCGGTGTAGGTGCCGCCGCCCAGCGAGTAGGCGTGGATGAAGAGAAGGAACATGCCGGCGAACCCCAGCGTGGAGAGCCCTTGCCTGAACCCGGTGCCCGCGTCGGCCATGGTCTGCGGGAGCTTGTCGGCGTGCGCGATGAACCCGCCGACGATCAGCACCAGGTGCGTCAGCACGAAGAGCACGAAGATCGGCGTGAGGACCAGCACCGACTCGCGGACGCCGCGCAGGTTGAGCACGATCATCGCCCCGATGACCACGGCCTCGGCGGGGAGCTTCCACGCCGCCCAGTGCGGGGGCAGGAAGCTGAACAACGCATCGCCCGCCGCGGCGATGGAGATTGTGATCGTCAGCACGTAGTCCACCAGCAGGGCGCAGCCGGAGACCACGCCGGCCTTTTCGCCGAGGAGCTTGGTGGCGACCACGTATCCGCCGCCGCCGTGCGGGAAGTGCTCGATGACGCGGCTGTAGGCGATTGAGATGACGATCACGGTCAGGGCCATCACGGTGGCCAGGCCCAGCGCCAGGTAGGTGTGCGAGCCGAGTGCGCGGAACGCCTCCTCGGGCCCGTAGGCGGACGAGGAGAGGCCGTCGGCGCCCAATCCCACCCAGGCGAGCAGGGCCACCAGAGAAACTTTGTGGAACAGCCCCCGGTCGCTGAGCGAGCGCGGGGATCCAATGACCGCCCGGCGCACGCGCCGGCGCAAGGAGGGCTTTCTCCCGGGCGCACCGTCCGCGCCGGGGAGAGGGGGAACCGGATTGTCTGTGGACATCCGCTGAACTCCCGGAATGCAGAGGATGAGCCCCGGCAGTTCCGGCTGGTTCATCCCTCCGACGCCTACGGGGTTAGCTGACGGGCTCGGGCCGAAGGAGTTGCCCTACGCACACTGCGATTCGCCCCAAAGGAATGGGTCCCCCGTTCCCGCGGTTTTCTCTCCGCGGGACTCGGCGATTGTCGGCTCAAGTATATGCGATTTCCGTCCAGCGGCGTCTCGCGCCGCGATCGTCGGCGCGCACGGAAGGTCCAAGAAAAACCCCTCGGGGACGCGAGGGGTTGGCCGGGGAGCGGACGGAGAGGGCGGGGCCGGCTATTGGGCCATTTTGCACGCCGCGAGCTTCTTGTCGCGTTCGGCGTCGGAGGCGATGGCCCACTTGGCGAGGCAGTCCTTGCAGCAGAAGGCGACGGTCTTATCCTTGTAGGCGACGGTGACGTTCTTGTTGACCTCCTCGCCCGAGTAGGGGCAGGTGGCGTTGACGGCCTTGGACGTCATGGCGCCGGACTGGGTGGTTTTCGACCCGGAAGAGCAGCCGGTGACGAGGGCGGCGGCCGCGATGGCGACGGTCAGGAAGAGTACGGGTGGGCGGATTTTCATTGACTTTGCTCCTTGGGGTAGGACATACTCGCACAGGGCCTGGAGACGCTCACCCCGGCCTCCGGCGCCTGTGCGATGGCCGGGGGCTCGGGAAACTGGGGGGACTCGGGGAAACGGGCAGATGCTAGCCGCGGGAGGGCGGGGGCGTCATGTGGCGGGGATCGAGGAGATGGGGGAGGGGGCGAAGATAGGGAAGACGAAGAGGACAAGGAGAAGAGGATGCACAGTGCGATGCGGGTCGGCTGGAAGGCGGTGGCGGGGGTCGCGGCGGCGGTGGCGGTGGGCCTGGGCGCGCCGGCGGCGCGGGCATCGTTCCACCTGATGCAGATCGAGCAGTTGATCGGCGGGGTAAACGGCGATACCACCAAGCAGGCGATCCAGTTGCGGATGCGGACGTCGTTCCAGAACCAGACGCAGTTCGGGGTGCTAATGGCGTACGACGCGACGGGGCACAACCCGGTGGTGCTGAGCGCGCCGACGATATCGGTGGCTAACTTTGCGACGGGGGCGCAGGTGCTGTTCTGCACGTCGGCCTTCCTGGCCAGCACAACGCCGCCGACGACGTGCGACTTCGTGATGATGAACCCGATCCCCGCGTCGTACCTGGCGGCGGGGCGGATCACCTGGGAGGACCACTTCGGGACGATCTACTGGATGGTGTGCTTCGGGGGCTCGTCGTACACGGGCTCGACGATCGGGTCGATCACCAACGACGCGGACGGGAACTTCGGGCCGCCGTGGCCGGGACCGCTGCCGTCGGCGGGCGTGCAGGCGCTGCTGTTCCCGGGCCCGGCGTCGGCGCCGAGCACGAACAACGCCGCGGATTACGTGCTGACGGCGGGCGCGGCGGTGTTCACGAACAACGCGGGGCAGAGTTTCACGATCAACAACCCGCCGCCGCCGTGCCCGTGCGACTGGAACCACGCGGGCGGGGTCAACAGCCAGGATTTCTTCGATTTCCTGACATCGTTCTTCGCGGGGAATGCGGACTTCAACCACGACGGTGTGACGAACAGCCAGGATTTCTTCGATTTCCTGACGTGCTTCTTCATGCCGCCGCCGGGGTGTTAGCGGGGGGCGGGCGGGGTAGGGCCTGCACAAGCACGCGGAGCGGCGGGCGCGCCGCCCGGCGAACCCTCGCGCCGGCGGGGCGGTACGATCAGGGTGATGCGTGAAGACGAACGGAGTCGTGCGGGCGGGGGCCCGGGAGCGGAGGCCTCCCCACTTTCGGGCGCTCGGAGAGCGCCGGCGCCGCAGGCGGATGCGCAGCTGTACCTGCATCCGCAGACGCTGGCGCGCCTGGGGACGCTGGAGTTGCGTGCCAAGATGATCGTGGAAGGGGTGATGAGCGGCCAGCACCGCTCGCCGTACCACGGGTACAGCGTCGAGTTCGCCCAGCACCGGCCGTACGTGGCGGGGGACGACATCCGGCACCTGGACTGGAAGGTCTTCGGGCGGAGCGACAAGCTGCACCTGAAGCAGTACCAGCAGGAGACAAACCTGGACCTGATGGTGCTGGTGGATTCGTCGGGGTCCATGGGATTCGGGACGCGCACGTTCGCGGACGCGTCGGGGTCGGGCCGGAAGACTTCGCCGGACGGGCGGGTGAACTGGACCAAGTACGACCATGCGACCGCGGTGGCCGCGGCGTTGTCGTACATGGCCCTGCGCCAGGGGGACCGAGCGGGGCTGGCGGTGTTCGCGGACGAGGTTCGGGCGATGCTCAAGCGGTCGAGCGCGCAGGGGCAATGGCGGCAGATCGTGGGGGCGCTATCGATGCACCCGGTGGAGAAGCCGACGAACCTGGGGCGGGTGGTGGACCAAGTGCTGGCGAAACTGAACAACCGGTGCCTGATCGCGCTGATCAGCGACCTGTTCATCGATCCGGAGGAGTACCGCAGCGCGTTAGCGCGGATCCGCCACCGGCGGCACGACGTGATCGTCTTCGAGGTGCTGGACCGCTCGGAGCGGGAGTTCGACCTGAAGGACGAGGCGCCGTTCGAGGGGCTGGAGGGGGAGGCACGGATCCGGATCGATCCGCGGGCGATCCGCGCGGCGTACCTGGAGGCGATCGAGAGCCACCTGGAGCGGATCGAGAAGATCACGCGGGGTTTCGGGTTCGACTATCAATCGGTGAGCACGCACGACTGGCTGGGGCCGCCGATGGCGGCGTTCATGGCGCGGCGGGCGTCGCAGATCCAGAGGAGCAAGTTTGGCTGAGCCGCGATACAGCGCCGGGCCGGGCGAGCCGGACAAGGGGTGGGCGTCGTGACGTTCCTGCACTGGGGACTGGCGGCTGCGGGCCTTGGCTGCATCGCCATCCCGATCCTCATCCACCTGCTGATGCGCCGGCGGCGCAAGCCGGTGATGTGGGGGGCGATGCGGTTCCTGCTGGAGGCGTACCGCCGGCAGCGGCGGCGGCTGATGATCGAGAAATGGCTGCTGCTGGCGCTGCGGTGCCTGCTGGTAGGCCTGGTGGGGCTGGCGGTGGGGCGTCCGCTGCTGGGGGCGCTCACGGGGCGCGCGGGCGGCGCGCGGACGGTGTACCTGCTGATCGACAACGGACTGGCGTCGCAGGCGGTGGGCGCGGACGGCCGGACAGCGCTGGACCGGCACAAGGAGGCGGCGCGGGCGGTGCTGGGCGCGCTGGGGGGGTTGGGGGGCGCGGCCGGGGAGGGGGACCGGGTGGGGCTGGTGGC
>JBGPGM010000172.1:0-5544 GCA_041483855.1 Phycisphaerae bacterium
CACGGTGCGCCCCGTCCGGTCCGGCCCCGACATCGCCTCGATCGCGTTGCGGATCACGTTCACCAGCGCCCGGTGGATCAGGTGCGGATCGCACGCCGCCATGATCGGCGCCCGCTCAAGGTCCCGACGCACGATCTCCACCGGCGCGCCCGCTCCCCCGGCGTCCGCCGCCCAGGCGGTGCACTCAGCCACCGCCCGACCCAGCATCTCCGACGCCGCCACCAGCGCCGGATGAACCGTCATCTCCTTGGCGAACGCCAGCACGTCCGTCACCACCAGGTCCAGCCCCAGCACCGCCGCGATGATCTTTTCCGCGACCACGCGCTGCGCCGGCCGGTCACCCAGGTCCTGCTCGAGTATCCGCGCGTGCAGCCGGATCGACGATAGCGGGTTGCGAACCTCATGGGCGATGCCCGCGGCCATCTCACCCAGTGCCGTCAGGCGGCGCGACCGCTCCAGCTGCTCGTTCGCCTGGCGCAACTCCGCCTTGAGGCGTTCGACTTCCGCGCCGAGCGACTCGTGGGCCGCGCTCAATCGCACCGCCGCGTCGTTGAACGCGCCCAGCAACTCGGCCATGTCCGCCTGGGAGAGCGAGGCCGCGCCGGCATCCGGGATGGACCGCAAGAGTGTTGTCACGGTCAGCCGTTCCGGTCCTGGAAGTGGGCCCGCGCCGGGGCGTTGCGGTTGGCGTACGCGGCCAACGCGCCGCGCGAACGGCTGACCCCGACCAGTTCGTCGGATACGGCGGCGCGCCGCCGCTCCAGCGCCGCCCGGTCTTCATCGTCGCGCTGCCCGATCCGTTCGACGAGGCTGGCCAGTTCGCTGACGCAGTCCTGCAGCACCTTCCGCTGCGGCCCCGGCACCCGCCCGAGCAGCGACTCCCACTGCCGGCGGAAAGGCTCGATCTGCTCGCTCAACAACGAGATCCGGTCGATCAACTCCTGCCGTTCGGCGATCACGCGCAGCAGACTGTCCGTATCCCCGTCGCGGATCAGGGCCCCCTGGCTCGCGCCCAGCGCCTCCAGCTGCCGGCACACCCGGCACTCCTCGTCAAGAATCTGCGTCAGGCGCGGCACCCAGCGGGACGGGTCGTCGTGCGGCGGCGGCAGGAACGCATGCTCGGAAGGGGTCGGCTCTGGGAGGGGCGGGGGCATGTCTGGCTCTCTGTGGGCTGGGTCAAGGTCCGGCGTGGGAAACGGGGGCATCGGGCCCCTCACGGCGAGGTCGTCGGCGCTGCGGCGTGGGTCCGCTGCTCCAGCAGGATCCGCGAATCCAACCAGCGCTCCCAGTGCTTCTTCTCCATAGGCAGGTCCGGGTTCGCCCACACCGAGTCGGGGAACCGTTCCAGGTGCTGTCGGGCACGCTCGTTGGCCGTCCCGGCGCGGTCCCACTGCCCCTGCGCCACGTACGCATTGACGATCTGCACCATCGCCACCAGCGACGCTGGGTCGCCCGGGTAGCGAAGGCGCGCCGCGTCGTAGGCGTTGATGGCCGCGGCGTAGTCGCCCAGGTCGAAGGCGCAGTCGCCGACGTAGAACGTGCTGTTGCGCAGGTGCAAGCGCTCGACCTGTGAGAGCGTGGCATTCGGGCGCGCGCCGAGCCCCTGCTGGACCTGCCCGTACAGCGACAGCGCCGACTTGATCCGGCTGATCCGAGTATCCTTGAGTTCCTGCCGGCGCGACGCCGGCATCTCCTCCGTCAGTGTCCGCTCGATCTCCCCCGCCGACAGCCGGTAACTGTCTGCCAGCCAGAAGCGGATCGCCTCGATCTGGCGGTCGGCGGCGTAGCGTGCCATGGCCTGTTCCAGCCGCGTGATCGCCTGCGAATAGCGTCCGGTTTCGTAGTACAGGCGCCCCAGTTCCAGCAGGCCGGCGCGGAACTCGGCCGCATCGGGCGAGAGCATCCGGCCATCCACGACCGATTGGAGCAACGCCTCCGCCTGGGCGTCGTTGTCCGGGGTGCCGTCCAGGATGTAGCACTGGGCCAGCGGGACGATGCTCCGGTCCCCCCAGTGCCCCGCCGTGCCCGGCGACTGGTCCGTCGGGCGGGTGTTGATCAGTTCGGTGTACAGCCCCGCCGCCGTGCCGTACTCCCGCTCGGCCTGGAACGCGCGGGCCAGCCGGAACTTCGCTTCCGGCCGGCGCTGGTCGTCGTCCGACGCCCCCTGCACGTAATCGCTGAACGCCTTGATCGCCTCTTCGGCGTCGCCGGCCAGGTCGAACGCGTCCGCGGCGTTCCAGCGCGAACGCGACGCCGCCGCCGGGTCGTCCACCACCACCGCCCGGGCGTGCCGCAGGTAGTAGTTGCCCGCGGCCAGGTAGTGGCGCTTCACCTCCTCGCGCGTCACCTGGTCCACGTCCATGATGGCCGGCGCGCCGGCCACCGCCGCGGACGGCGAGCCGGGGGGCCCCGACTGCGCCTCCGCACCGGCCTCGGTGCGAGCCGCGCCGGCACCGGGCGCCGGCACCGGAGGACCTGGTGCAACGGCGCCCGTCGCCGCGCTCAGTGTCTCGTCTGCCATCTTGCGGCGCGTCGCCGCCAGCGCCAGCAGGATGTCCGCCGGCGTCTGGTCCCGTGACCAGAGGTCCTCGGCCAGTTCGGCGTACCGCAAGGCGTTGCGGCTGTCCCCGTTGAGGAAGCGGTCCGCGTGGCGCGCCATCAGGCTCGACGCCAGCAACGGCGACGTCAGGTCGCGCCGCGCCGGAGCGTGCGGCCACTCCTCGATCACCCTTGCGTAGTGCTCGATCGACGCCTCGATCCCCGTCGCGTCGTTCCCCGCCAGCGCGGCCTCCACGTCCGCCAGCCCTGCCAGCGCCGGCAGGTACGACGGCGAGTTGGCGTAGTCGGCGACCACGGCCGCGAACTTCTCGCGTGCCTCCTCAAGCGCCGCCGTTCCCCCCACCGTCTGACGCAGCCGCCCCATCATCAGACCGATCTCGCCCTGCAGCGGGTTGGTCGTCTCCAACGCCTCGGAGGCGTGCTTGAACTGGTGTTCCGCGTTCTCCCACTGGCCCGACGCCGTGTACGCCCTGCCCAGCAGGTAGTACAACTCCCCCATCACCGCGGGCGGCGCCTCCAGCCGCAGCATCTCGCGGACCAGCTTCGTCGCCGCGTCCTGCGGCCGGTCATCGGCCAGCAGCAACTCCGCCTGGCGCGCCAGCGTCCAGACCCGGTCCGCCGCCGATGCCCCGGCGTCCTGCGAGAGGTCCATCAGCAGCCCCAGCGTCTGTTCCGCGTGCAGGTCCGGCATCGACAGGTTCCGCTCCACGATCGCCTTGAGCAGGCGCCGGCGCTGCGCCGCCTCGGACACGGGCAGCGACCGGGCTCGTTGGGCGGCCTCGGGAGTCTGGCTCTGCGCCAGGTACGTCTCGGCGAGCCTGATCACGTCCGCGGGCTCGAGCACCGCCCCCAGTTGCTCGGCCTGGACATAGTCCTTGGTGATGTTCTGGTTGTTTTCTTGGACGTTCAGGTGGGCCTGGCCCTGGGCCATGAACAGGGCCCGCGCCCTGAGCACGAAGAACTGCTGCTCCTGCTCGGTGGATGCCGCGCCACGGTCCACCAGCGGCAGCATCCGTTCCTTGAGCACTCTCAGAGCCGGCTCGAACTGATCCTTCTGGATCAACGCCGCGGCCTCGACCAGCGGCTCGTCCAGGTTCGCCCGCGGCCGGCTCACCAGAGACGCGACGATCCCCCCCGCCAGCAGCAGCACCGATACCACCAGCAGCGGCAGGGGCCAGAGCGCCCGCCAGTTGACGCCTTGGCCGGGCACGCCCGCGAGCGCCACCCCGCCCGCCTCAGCCCGCGCCGACGGCGGGCGCGACCGCCCCGCCGCGCCACTCTGCTTGTCCGATGCCTCCGGCACGACAAGTTCCTTCCGCCGAGCGGATACCTCCCGGCTCAGCCGGCCGGTGCCACGCCCTCGATCTGACCCACGCCCCATCCTGGAGCACGAGCCCGAGCCACTTATCGGGCAAGACAGCGGCCTCGCTTGACCAGAGATGCGCCCCGCGGCGCAGAACTTGCCGCCGACCGCCCGCACCGGCCGCGCAGGCACTCCGCCGCCCACCCTGGCCTCGGTTACTCCTGCGCCGAGTCATCCCCACCCTCTGCCGGCGCCGGCTCGGGCACCGCCATCACCACCAGCGTCCCCGCCACCAGGTCACCCGGATGCCGACGCCTCCGGTCAAGCAGTATCAGCACCGCCAGCGGAGGCAGCAACTTGATCGCGTTGCGAACAGCCGCCTGCCACAGCCGCGGCCGGCCCAGCGCCACCGCCTCGTTGTCGCCCTCGGCGTTCCCACCTCCACCCCCCCCACCACCGCCGCTCTCGCTCTGTTCCGTTCCATCCGCCTGCACGGCGGGAGCCGGCGCGGGGCGCGGCACGACCACGAAGCAGCCCGCCAGCGCCTTGCCCAGCGACCGCGACCGCAGCCACTCGCCCAGCGTCGCGTGCAGCCACGTCAGCCCCAGCGTCGCCGCCAGGGGCTGCCAGCCGTGCGTTGAACCCAGCACGCGCGTCGCGTCCAGCATCTCCAGCGGCTGGATCCCCACTGCCAGCGAGACAACGAACGCCGACGGGATCAAGTCCAGCACGATCGCGATTAACCGTCGTGACGGATCCGCCAGCGCCACCCCTGCCGGCAGGCGCAGCCCCTCCGGCGCGGCGTCGCTGTCCGCCCGCAGCACGAATACCACCACCACGACCATCACCCCCGCCAGCAGGATGGACAGCAACTGGAACTCTCGGGGCGAAATCGGCCCGGGGTGCAGCGCCGGCCCCGCGTACAACACCCGCCCCGTGAACACCGAGAACTCGCGCAGTTGGTCCACCTCCGCCTTGACGAGCGTGCCCCGCTCCACCCCCGCTCCGGCCGCGGGCGTCCACAGGATCGCCAGCGACCCGGAGCCGTCCAGCGGGGCCACACTGTACGGCGCGGGGAAGGGGGGCACGCCGGCCACCGTCGCAAGCGCAAACCGCCCGCCTGGGCGAAGCAGGGTCAGCCGGATGGTCCCATCGGCCGAGCGCCACAGCGCGACGAACTGCTCGTCGATGCAGAAGAACCCGTCGGGAGGCCCCTCGCCTCCCTGGTCCCCGGTGCCAGCGGGGATCGCCTGCACCGTCCACGCGACTGTGGGCGGCTCCGACGCACGTCGAGAGAGCGCGTGAGGCGGCTCGAAACGACCGGTCCAGATCTCCTCCGCCCCCGGGCGACCGATCCACAGCGCCACGCCATCCCGAGTCGAGGCCAGGCGGCACGCCGCGTCCGAGCCCGGCGGCATCACCTGCGCCGGACGCCCCGCCTCATCCCACGGAAGCCCAAGCCGCCGCCAATCGTTCCCGCTGAGCAGCAGCAGCGACAAACCGTCCTGCTGACCATCGCCCGGCGCGTCTGCCCGGCCTTTCATCCGATCCGGCGCGCCCCCGCTGGCGGCCAGCCGCGCCTGCAGCAGCGCCACCGGCCCCTCGTCCGTCGCGACAAACCCCAGAAGGTCCGGGCGACCCGGCAGGGACGCCAACGCCTCCGACCGTTCCGAGGAGACATC
>JBGPGM010000173.1:0-5527 GCA_041483855.1 Phycisphaerae bacterium
GGGCGCGCCTGATCATGCGGGTGCTGCCCGAGCAGCCGGAGCGCGGCACGACGGCGCGCGACGCGCGCCCGGCGGACCTGGCGACCGCGCCCTTCGCGCCGCAGACGCCCGCGACGTTCAAGCTGGCCAACGGGATCCCGGTGATGCTCTGGCGCCGTGCGGAACTGCCGCTGGTGCAGATGACCGTGGTGCTCAGGCCGGGAAGGGCGACGGACGACCCGCCCCACGCGGGGTTGACGCAACTGACAGCCGACATGCTCGACGAGGGAACCGGTGACCTCAATGCCCTGCAGTTCGGCGATGCGCTGCAGTCGCTGGGGGCGACCTTCGGGGCCGCGGCGGACCAGGAATCGGTGGACGCCTCGTTGTTCGTGCTGCGACGGAACTTCGAGAAGGCTGCCGGGCTCGCGGCCGACGCGATCCAGCGCCCGAAGATGGATCCCACCGAGTGGAAGCGCGTGCAGTCGCTGCACCTGGAGGCACTCAAGCAGCAGGACGACGAGCCGCGCATCGTGGCGTCGCGGGTGGCGCTGCGGGCGCTGTTCGGGGATGAGAACCCGTACGGCCGGCCGATCTCGGGCACGCCGGAGTCGCTCAAGGCGCTGACGATCGACGCGGTCCGGTCGCAGCACACGGCGCTCTTCCGGCCCGAGTTCGCGACCATCCTGATCGCCGGCGACGTGACCGAGGCGGACGCCAAGCCGGTGCTCGATCGGCTGTTCGGCGCCTGGGCCGTCCAGGGGCAGGGGCCGGCCGCGACGACGCCCGAATGGGGCACTCCAAAGGCTCAGGCGCTGCGCGTGCTGATCGTGGACCGGCCGGACGCGGTGCAGACGGTGATCCGCTTCACGATGCCGGGCCCGGCGTACGCGGACCCGCGCCGCGTACCGTTGCACCTGCTCAACACGCTGCTGGGCGGCTCGTTCACCAGCAGGCTCAACAACAACCTGCGCGAGCAGCACGGGTACACCTACGGGGCGGGGTCGCGCTTCAGCATGAACGCGTCGGCCGGGTACTTCTCCGCCTCGTCGAGCGTGCGGGCGGACGTGACCGGGAAAGGGCTCAAGGAGTTCCTGGCCGAGTTCGCGCGCCTGCGCAAGCCCGGCGGCGGAGATATCACGGAAGCGGAGACCGCCAAGGCGCGCGAGTCGCTGCGCACCGACGTGATCCATTCCATGGCGGGCCTGCGCGGGGTCGTGAGCACCGCGGCGAACCTCGTCACGGTCGGGCTGCCGTGGGACACCGTGGCGCGGGACCTGGCGACGATGCCCAAGGTGACCGCCGAGGACCTGAACCGGCTGGCGGGCCCGGCGATCCCGTTGGATTCGGGAGTGCTGGTGCTGGTGGGCGACAAGAAGCTGATCCAGGAGCAGATCAAGGACCTGCCGCTGCCGGCGCCAAACGAAGTGACGATCCGGGGTGAGCCGGTTGGTGGGAAGTAGGCAGGACATACGCCGTGGTTGCGGCGGAGCGCCGGTACCCCGGCACCCTGCCCCGTCACGCTGTCCCCTCGTCCCCTACTTGTTCTCCTTGATCTCGTCCCACACACTCGCCATCGTCGCAGCGCGGACCTGCGGAAAGTCGTAGTCCTTGAACTCGGGGATCTCGATCGCCGCCGTCTCTGCCCTGTCCTTGCCGTCCTTGATGGCGTTGCCGACGACCTCGCGGACCTTCTCGAAGTACGCAATCTGGCCCTTGAGGCCCTCGCGATCGGTCAGTTCGCCGTGCCCGGCCACGACGACGGTCTTGGCGTCGCACGCGGCGATGATCTGCCGGACCGACTCCATCCACCCGAGCGTGGCCGCGCCGGCGGGGCGATCGATGAAGGGGTGGAGGCGGTAGAAGAGCAGGTCGCCGGTATGGACGACGTTCCACTGTGGCAGGACAACGAAGACGTCGTTGTCGGTGTGCCCCGGGCCGACGTGGCGGAGCGTCACCTTGACGCCGCCGACCTCGATCTGGGTGTCCTTGGCGATGGTTTCGGTGGGCTCGAACTCGGCGCCCTTGACATCGCCCTTCTCGAACCGCTCGGCCAGGGCCTGGGCCTCCTTGAGAACCGCCTTGGCGGCCTCCCTGGTGGACTTGGCCAGGTCGCGCACGGCGGCGTCGGCCTGCTGCCGGAACCGTTCCATGTTCGGCGCTGCCCCGGCGCGTTCCTTGCACTTGACGTGGGCGATGATGCGCATGTTCGGCCCGCCGGCGGCCGCGGCACCGCGCATGGCGTGGTTGCCGCCGGTGTGGTCGGCGTGGTGATGGGTGTTGATGACGGTGGTGACGGGGGAGCCGGAGTCGATGAGGTTGGCCTCGCGGCGCAGGACCGCCCCGAAGGCGGGCGTCTTGCAATCCACCAGGACCGACTCGCCCTTGCCGACGACTACCATCGAGTTGCCGGCCTTGTCGTCGAAGCCCACCCAGATCGGGTCGGTCGAGCCGTCGCGGGCCCGCTTCCACCGGAAGTACCGATCGTCGGCCCGCGCCACCGACCACCGCGGGCGGGCCAGGGCGTACCGGGCCACGAGCACCGAGCCTGCCGCCCCCGAAGCCGCCGCCAGGAAATCACGTCGCGTGTACTGCATGGCTGCCTCCATTTCTGCTGTCCCCGCCCCGCGCACCGAGCCCCGGTTCACGGCACCCGCACGTCCCCTCTAGCCTACTATCACGGCCCTCGTGAGTCATCCCCGGCGGGCCCGTGTTTGTTCACTTGGGCCCGTTTCCCTTCGCCCCGACCGCGCTGCCAGCGCTTCGTCCCGTCAGGATCCCGACCATGCGAGCCACCGAACTGCGACCAGGCCTGGGTGTGAAGATGGATGGCAAGCTCTTTGTCATCACCAACTTCGACCACCGCACGCCGGGAAACCTTCGCGCGTTCATCCAGATCAAGATCCGCAACGTCATCACCGGACAGATCATCGAGAAGCGTCTCTCATCCTCGGACGACGTCGAGGTCATCGACCTGGACCGGTCCACGCTCGAGTACCTGTACTCCGACTCCTCCGGCGCCACGTTCATGGACACCGAGTCCTTCGACCAGATCGTCGTCTCCGCCAAGGTCCTCGGCGACGCGCTGCTCTACCTCCGTCCCAACGCCCAGACCATCTGCCTGATGAACGACGGGACGCCGGTGGCCCTGGAGCTGCCCGCGGCCGTGGAACTCAAGGTCAAGGACACGCCCCCGGGGATCAAGGGCGCCACCGCCACGAACCAGTTGAAGGAAGCCACGCTGGAGACCGGCCTCAAGACGCGGGTCCCCGCCTTCATCGAGATCGGCGAGAACATCAAGATTTCGACGGCCGATGGCTCGTACATGTCCAGGGCCTGAGACGCCGGGCACTGGTGCGGCGCCCCCTACACTGAGCGCATGACCCGCGGGAAGGCGATCGTTCTCAACCTGGCCGTCGGCACACTCGCCGTCTCCGGCGCGCTGGTCGTCGTGTACCGGAACCTGGGCGCCGTGGACGACTGGGTCGGGCGGCAACTGGCCGGGATCGCCAACGTGTACCTGGTGCCGCGCCTGAACTTCGACCGGCTCCGGTACGAGCGCCCCGGCACGGTCGTCGTGACGGGCGCCACCCTCACCGCCCCCGATTCCACCACCGTCGCGGACCTGGGAACCTTGACCGTCACCCTGGCCGAGGTGCCGCTCATCGGGCGCCCGATCGTGATCGAACGGCTGACGGTCGAGCGCGGCTCCGTGAACCTGATCCGCGACCCGTCCACAGGGGCGTTCAAGGGGCTGGTGCCGATCCTCAAGGTAACGCCGCGGGACAAGGCGGCACGCGAGGCGGTCCCCGAGGAGTTCCGTCTCAGCCGCGTCTTCCGGCTCCGCAAGATCGCGCTGCGGGACTGCGGCGTGCGCTTCGACGCCGGGACCGGCTCGCCGCCGATGGTGCTGGCGGGGATCACCACCGACCTGGACATAGCGCCGGCGCCGGGGGGCGCCGAGCCCGGCTGGTACACCCTCTCGCTGGTCGCGGGGCGCGCCCCGTCGCTGCGTGCCGATCTCAACGGCCGCTTCAACATCGACACGCTGACCATGCAACTGGACAAGGGCGACCTGTCGATCAAGGTCGATGCCAACACCCTCGCCACCCTGCCGCCGGAACTCCAGAAGTGGTTGGGCGACCACGAGGCGACCGGGCAGGCCGCCATGTCCGTAAACGGCACGATCCCGCTGCTGGACCCCGGCGGGTCCGACGCCCGGGCGACGATCGCGCTGTCGGACTTCCGCTTCGCGGCGGGCGATTACCGCTTCCCGATCGACCGGCTGCGGGCCGATTTGGCCCTGTCGCGCGGGATCGCGACCATCGACCCGTGCACGGTCGATCTGCTCGGCGGGCAGGTCTCGGCTTCCGCCAGGGTGGACCGGGGGGCGCCCGATCGGCCCTGCACATTCCAATGGCAGGCTGAAGGATTGGACCTGGCTCAGCTGCAGCGCTCGCACCCCGCCGAGGGCCAGCCGCCGCGCCTCGCCGGGCGATTCGCGTCCAAAGTCCATGGCCAAGCGTCGCTTGCCGGTACAGCCGTGTCGCTGGACGGCTCGGGTGATGCGCACGTCCGCGAGGGGCGGCTGGTCATCCTGCCGGGTCTGTCGAAGATCGCCGACCTGTTGGGAGTGGGCGTGGACTCCAAGGTCAACCACACGGCCGATGCGGAGTTCGGCCTCACCAGCGCCGGGGTGCGCGTGACGAAGTCGCAGGTGACGACCGACTACCTGGGTGCCCGCGCCACGGGGCTGGTCGGTTTCGACGGGTCGCTGGACCTGTCCGTCAACGCCGGCCCGCTGGAGCGGCTCCAGTCCGCGCTCGGCAAGGTCGGCCAGGTCCTCGGAGCCATCACCGATAACCTGATCGGGTACCGTGTGCGCGGCACGCTCACGCAGCCCATCGTGAGCGTCGAGGGGCTGCCGCGGGGCCCGTGATCGGGATTCCACGGCGATCGCGCGGAGGCCGGCCGATGTCCATGCCGTCGTACACCCTGCTCTTGATCGGACTGCGAGGCTCGGGGAAGACCACCGTCGGGCGGTTGTTGGCCACGATGCTCGAACGGCCGTTCGTGGACTTGGACGACGTTACCCCATCGCTGGTGGGGCATCGGACGGTGGCCGAGGCGTGGAACGCCGCGGGTCAGACGGGGTTCCGTCGCGCCGAGGCGCAGGCGCTCCGCGCCGTGCTCCCCAAGCCGGGGCAGGTGGTGGCCCTGGGGGGTGGCACACCCACCGCCCCTGGCGTGGCGGACCTGCTGGGGCGGGCTCGCAAGGGCCGGCAGGCAGTCATCATCTACCTGCGAGCGACTCCAGGGGTGCTGCGGTCACGCCTGGCCAAGGCCGCCAACGCGCACCGCCCCCCGCTGACGGCGCACGACGCGGACCCGCTGTCGGAGATCGAGGCGGTGCACGCCCAGCGCGACGCGTTGTACGTATCTCTGGCGGATCATGTGATCGAGACCGGCACGATCTCGGCCAGGGCGGCCGCGAAGGCGATCGCCGCTGCGCTCAAGGGGCCTGCGGATCGAGCGATCCAAGGATCCA
>JBGPGM010000174.1:0-5514 GCA_041483855.1 Phycisphaerae bacterium
AGCCGCCCCACGAACTCCGGGATCATGCCGTACTCGATCAGGTCCTCCGGCGCCACCTGCGCCAGCAGCTGGCCCTTGCGCGCCTCCTCGTCCCGCGTCTCCGTCTCGGCCGTGAACCCGATGCGGCTCTTGCCCAGCCGGCGACGGATGATGTCCTCAAGCCCGACGAACGTCCCGCCGCAGATGAACAGGATGTGCGTCGTGTCCACCTGGATGTACTGCTGCTCGGGGTGCTTGCGCCCGCCCTGCGGCGGCACGTTGCTCACCGTCCCCTCCAGCATCTTGAGCAGCGACTGCTGCACGCCCTCCCCCGACACGTCGCGCGTGATCGACACGTTGTTCGACGTCTTGCCGATCTTGTCGATCTCGTCCAGGTAGATGATCCCCCGCTGCGCGGCCTCCAGGTCGAAGTCCGCGGCCTGCAGCAGCTTGAGCAGCAGATTCTCCACGTCCTCGCCCACGTAGCCCGCCTCGGTCAGGGTCGTCGCGTCGCCGATCGCGAAGGGGACGTTGAGGATCCGGGCCAGCGTGCGGGCCAGCAGCGTCTTGCCCGAGCCGGTGGGGCCCAGCAGCAGGATGTTGGACTTGTCCAGTTCGACCTCGACCTCGTCCTTCTCCGAGTGCAACAGCCGCTTGTAGTGGCTGTGCACCGCCACGGACAGGGCACGCTTGGCCTGCTCCTGGCCGATCACGTACTGGTCCAGGAACTCCTTCATGTGGCGCGGCGATGGGATCTGCGTGAGCGTCGCGCCCGTCGAACTGACGCGCCGGCGCTCCTGCTTGAAGATGTTCTGGCACAGGTCGGTGCAGTTGGCGCAGATGTACACGTCGTTGGGCCCCTCGACCATGGGGCCGACCTCGCGGCTCGTCTTGCCGCAGAACGAGCAGGTGGTGACCTTGCGCCCGCGGAACCCGCTGCCCCCGCCGGCATCCGTCTTGCCGCCCGGACCCGACGGGGGGAGATTGCCGTCACCTGCGTCTTGCTTGTTCTTGGCCATGCAGTCCTCTCGACGTCCGGTAAAACCGGACGGACAAAGTGCCGGTTGGGTGAGTGTATCGGCGGTCCCCGCCGGTGTCTCAACTCGGGCCGGTTCGACGGGGGTGCCGGCCCGCGGCCCGCCTCGTCCTCCTCAAACCAACCCGCCTCCCGTCGTCGCGCATCGGTGGGCGCCGGACACCCGCTACTGTACACGCGCCCCGCGCCGTGGCGCCGGACGCCCACCTTTTTTCCCCGTCCTTTCAAGGTTATTGGCGCGCCGGACTTTCACCGGGCGGGGGCGGACCGCCGCCGTCCGATCCCGGCAGCGCCTCGCCGGTCAGGTCGAAGCCGGGCTTGGCGGTGCGCGCCGCACCCGCGCCGGACGGGGCATCGCCGGCCGGGCGGGGACCCGGGCCATGGCCGGTCAGGTGCGCCGTGGCGGCCCGGCGCGCCGAGTCGTACTCCCCCCGCGTCAGGTCGCCCCGCTCCAGCGCGGCGCGCAGGTCCCGCAGCAGCACGCCGGTCTCATCCATCGCCGAGCCCTTGTCCAGCAGGCGGCGGCGCATCGCCATCACCACCAGCCCGAAGACAATCACCACAAGGATCAGCACGCCGCTCCAGATCAGCGCATCCGTGCCCGTGCTCGGGCCCGGCGGCACAGCGCCGGCGGGCGCGCCCTGGTCCGGGGCGATCAGGTTGGCCAGGTTCCTCGTCATCCGCAACGCCCCCGGGCCCGGCCCCGCCGTCACGAACTGCTCGAGGCGATCGCCTCGCGGATCGGCACCAGCAGGTGCGGCACGACGCGGGATTCGAGCAGTTCCTCGCCGCTCTCGGCCAGCCCGTCCATCACCAGCGCCAGCTCCTTGACGTCCGAAATGGGCCCCTGCTTGCGGACCGTCAGGTAGATGCTGATCGGCTCCTCGCGGAACTCGCCGGTGCGGGCCTGGCGCGTCCCGGTGCGGGTCTTGACCTCGAAGTGCGCCTGCACGTCGCACGACTCCGTCAGCGACACCCCCAGCAGCGGCTGGCAGTCGATCGGCCGCGTCTGCGACCCCTCGGCCAGCGACGCCAGCGGCGAGCCCGCGATCAGCGCGTCGAAGACGATGGCGTCATGGTTGCCCGCGGCCGCCAGGTCAAAGCCGTAGAGCAGCTCGACGTGCTCCACGTCCAGCGGGCTGATGTCCAGGAAATAGGGGGCGATCTCCAGCACCAGGCGGTGGAAGCGGTACGCCTCGCGCGGCGAATCCGGGTTCACGCTCCCGGCGCGCACGCTGGTCTTGCGGAGGGCCAGCCACTGCTGCGTCTGGTCGCGGGACTCGGATTCCAGGGCCAGCTCGTTGTGGTACCGCCGGAACCGGTCCATCCACGGGTAGTCCCGGCGCACCCGGTCGAACATGGACAGGACCGTGTCGCGCCGCGTCGGCACGTCCATCCTCAGGTTCAGGCGCAGGTTCACGTAGAAGTCGGTGCACAGCGCCCCGTAACTGTTCGGCATGGAATACGGCCTCCGCAAACCCGACAGTGTACCGCACGCACGGTCAGGCACGCACCAGCCATCGCACGATCTCGTCGGTCGGCGACAGATCCGCCACCACGCGGTCCGCCCCGGCCGCGCCCAGGCTCTCGACCCCGAACGAACCCGTGGCCACCGCCAGCGAACGGCAGCCGTGCGCCTTGGCGCACGCCACGTCGTGCGGCGTGTCGCCGACAATCGTCACGGCGGACCCTTCCAGTTCGCGCCCGAACCGCTCGCGGTAGCGCCGCCTCCCCACGGCGGGCAGGTCCTGGCGTCGCGGCGGCGTACTGGGGGATTCGTCCCCCCACACGTGGATCGCGAATCGCGCGGGGCTCACGCCGCACGCGAGCAGCTTGAGCGAGCCGGTCTCGGCGAAGTTCCCCGTCAGCAGCCCGAGGGTGCACCCCCCGTACCCGGTCAGGGCGTCCAGCAAGGCGGGCACGCCGGGCAGCGCCCGGGCCACGGTCGTGGGGTCCGCCAATCGCTTGAGCAGATGGCGCTGGTACGCCTGGCGGAACCGGGCGAGCGTCGGCGGCGTCGGGTCGATGCCGCTCCGGGCGAACATGTCGCCGATGATGAGCGGGTCGAGCCGGCCGGCGAACTCGATGCCGCCGGTGGTGAACGTCGGGCCGAAGAGGTCCCGGCCCGCATCGCCCATGGCCCGGATCCCCGCGCCGCTGGTCGAGATGAGGGTCGCGTCCACGTCGAAGAGAATCAGCATTCCCTGCTCCTGCGCGGCCTCCGCTGGCCGCGGCCCCGCTCGCTAGTGCCGGATCACGAAACCGGCCTCGCCAGGCTCGTCGGGAAGGTCCACGCTCTCCTTGGAACGGATGTACCTGCCCATGACGCGGGCGACCTCGCCGATAAATCGGTCAATGTCATCCGCTTTCCCCTGCGCCGCCATCAGCACGGAGCCGTCCGGCTCGTTGCGGACCCAGCCAGTCACGGGGTACTTGGCCGCGGCCTGGTGGGCTGTCATGCGGAACCCGACCCCCTGGACACGCCCCTGGTATCGCACCTGCCGACGCATGGCACGAACATAGGTAGGCCCGCCCGGCCGGGCGACCGCGCCGGCGACAACGGAGGATGGGCGGTCTGGGGGAAATCACGAGACTTTCCGGTCTGCGCGTTTGACCGCCCCGCGAACGGTGCTACCTTTGGCTTGTCGCCCGCTGCAATGGATCCCCGGATACCGGCCTTCTGGCGTCTGAATCCTGCGGATCAACCCCTTTCACCGGGCGACACTCGAGCGGACGGTCGAGCCGCGGCACGCCTGGAGGAAAAACGGAGTTTGAGGCGTGTACGGCGCGGGCATCTCAAGGCCCGCGGTTTCGGATCGGACAATCGGGAACGGAACATGCGGATTGGGCGTTCGAGGTCGTCGCGCCAGCGTTGCTGACACATGACGGCGCGCGGCGGCGTGCAAGTTTCTCGTGTAAGGTCGTGCGGTGCCGCGACGCGCCGGCGACGGCAAGGAAAGGCCCGGGTCGAGCACGTGCGTCTGTCTGCCACGTTCCCTCAATCCGACGACAAGCAGCGCGTCCTGGACGCCACGGACATCGTCCGGCTCATCGGCGAGCACATCACCCTGCGGGCCAAGGGGCGCGAGTACGTCGGCCTCTGCCCCTTCCACGACGACCACAAGCCCTCGATGTGCGTCGTGCCGCACAAGCAGATGTACCACTGCTTCTCCTGCGGCGCCGGCGGCAACGCGTTCTCGTTCGTGATGAACTACCACAAGATGGGCTTCCGCGAGGCCCTGGAGTACCTGGCCGAGCGGGCCAACGTCACGCTCACGCCCCTGCGGGCCAGGGCGGCGGGCGCACGGCAGGGAGACGGCCCGGACGACGCGCCGCCCGACCTGTCGCGCGCCCAGATGCTGGCGGCCAACCAGACCGCCTGCGACTTCTTCCGCGCCATCCGGTCGCACCCGGAGCACGGGCGCGCCGCCCGCGCCGTCATCGAGCGCCGGCGCATCTCCCAGGACATGGCCGACCTCTTCCTGCTGGGGGCCGCGCCCGATAAGTGGGACGGCCTGGGACTGACGATCGCCAGCAAGTCGATCCCGGTCGCAGCCTTCGCGGCGGTGGGCCTGCTCAAGGCGCGCGAAGGTGCAGGAGGAGGCTACTACGACTCCTTCCGCAACCGGCTGATCTTCCCCATCCAGGACCAGATCGGTCGGGTGATCGCCTTCGGCGGCCGGCGGATCGACGAGGAGGACGAACCCAAGTACCTCAACAGCCCCGAATCGCCGCTCTTCGACAAGTCCAGCACGTTGTACGCCCTGCACCAGGCGGCGCAGGCCATCCGCACGAGCCGCACGGCGATCGTCACCGAGGGGTACATGGACGCAATCGCGTGCCACCAGGCGGGGATCGCCAACGTGGTAGCGACGCTGGGCACGGCCCTGACGCCCTCGCACGCGCGCGTCCTGCGCCGGTTGTGCGACACCGTCGTCCTGCTCTTCGACGGCGATGACGCCGGCCAGCGGGCCGCGGACCGGGCCCTGGAGGCCTTCTTCGCCGCCGAGATCGACGTGAAGATCGCGGTGATGTCGGCGGTGACGGACGCCAAGGACCCGGACGAACTGCTCAAGCGTGCCGGCGGTACGGAGGCGTTCGGCTCCGTGATCGCCGGCGCCGTGGACGCGTTGGAGTACCGCTTCGTGCGCCTGGGGGCCAAGGCGGGCTCGCTGGGGCTGTCGGCGCGCACCCGCCTGGTCGAGGACGACATCGCCCGCCTGGTGGACTTGGGCCTCAACGAGCAGAAGCCGGTCCGCAAGCAGTTGATCATCAAGCACCTGGCGCGCCTGGTCGGCGTGGACGAGGCGGCGATCCGCGCCGCGATCCCCGAGCGCCGGCGGACCCGCGCCTTCGGCACCGCCCCGGAACCGCAGGCCTCGCCCCCGGCCGATGCGGCGGTGCCGGCCACCTCCAGGCAGAGCATCCCGGAACGCCTGCTGGGATGCGTGCTGTGCGACCCGACTCTATTGCTGGGGTTGGCGCCCGAGCAGCGGGAC
>JBGPGM010000175.1:0-5514 GCA_041483855.1 Phycisphaerae bacterium
ACAGTTCGCGATCAAGCGGTTCGTGGATGTCGGGGGCGCCGTGCTGGGCCTCGTCGCCCTCGCGCCCCTGCTGCTCGTCCTCGCCGCCATCATCAAGCGCGACTCGCCCGGGCCGGTGATTTTCCGCCACCGCCGCATCGGCACCGGCGGCCGCCCCTTCTGGATGCTCAAGCTCCGGACGATGGTGGACGGCGCGGAGGCGCTCAAGCCATCCCTCGCCCACTTGAACCACACCGGCGATCCGCGGCTCTTCAAGATCCCGAACGACCCCCGTGTCTCCCGGGTCGGCAGGTGGCTGCGACGCTGGAGCCTGGACGAGCTGCCGCAGCTCTGGAACGTGCTCACGGGTGAGATGTCGCTCGTCGGGCCCCGCCCGTTTCCGGAGAGCGACTTCATGGAGTACCAAGTCCACCACTTCGCCCGGCTGGGCGCGAAGCCGGGGATCACGGGTCTCTGGCAGGTGAGCGGCCGGTCCGAGATCGTGGACTTCGAAGAGGTCGTCGCGCTGGACGTGAAGTACGTGCGGGAGTGGTCGGTGCTCCTCGACTTGCAGATCCTGTTGCAGACGGTCCCGGTCGTCATCCGGCGGAACGGGGCGGTGTGAGGTGGGCGACGCGCACGGAGCGCGTGTCCCTGCTCGGCGTGCCAGTCGCAACCGGGCGTCTCGGCGAGTGTGCTGATCAGGTCGCGCGCTGGGCGCGCGAGCCCGTGCGCAGCGGAGGGCCCAAGTACGTGTGCCCCACGAGCGTCCACGGGCTGGTCGAGGGATGGCGCGATCCGGCGTTCCGCGCCATTCTTGCGGCTGCGGCGCTCGTTGTCCCCGATGGCGTGCCCCTCGTGTGGCTCGGGCGGCTCAAGGGACAGCGGCACATGACCCGCGTGTTCGGCCCGGACTTGATGATCGAAGTCTGCCGCCGGACCGCCGAGGCGGGGCAGCGGGTGCGGCACTTCTTCTATGGGGGAGCGCCGGGTGTTGCCGAGGAGCTCGCACGGCGGCTGACTGCGCGGTTCGCCGGCCTTGACGTGGTGGGTTATGCTGCCCCGCCGTTCCGGGATCTGGCGGCGGACGAGGTCGCTGCGACCGCCGACACGATCAACCGGTCGGGCGCAGATCTGGTCTGGGTTGGCCTCGGCACTCCCAAGCAGGAACGCTGGGCCGCGGCGATGCGCAGCCGGTTGCACGCGAAGGTGCTCGTGACCGTCGGCGCCGCCTTTGACTACCACACCGGGCGCCTGCGCCGGGCGCCGCGCGTCATGCAGCGGGCCGGCTTGGAGTGGGCCTACCGGCTCGCGCAGGAGCCCGGCCGCCTGTGGCGCCGCTACCTGATGAACAATCCGCTGTTCGTGGTACTGGCTACTGCCGAGCTGTTGGGGTGGCTGCGGATCGGAGACACGCGTGACGGATAAGGCTCGCGCCCTGGTGACGGGCGCCGGGGGCTTCATCGGGCATCACCTGACCAAACACCTGGTGCGGCTGGGGTACTGGGTGCGTGGCGCGGATATCAAGCCTCCGGAGTTCGAGCCGTCCTCGGCCCACGAATTCGAGCTGCTGGATTTGCGACGCTGGGAGAATTGCGTTAGGGCGACGGCCGGCGTGGATCAAGTGTTCAACCTCGCAGCCAATATGGGCGGCATTGGGTTCATCGAGGCGAACAAAGCCGTGATCATGCATGACAACGTGCTGATCAACGTCCACATGCTTGAGGCGGCCCGAGTCGCCGGCGTCCACCGGTTTCTGTTCACCTCCTCCGCCTGCGTGTACCCGCAATACCTCCAACGCAAGGCCGACGTCGCTCCCCTCAAAGAGGAAGACGCGTATCCCGCCGACCCCGAAGACGGCTACGGGTGGGAGAAGCTGTTCACCGAGCGGCAGTGCAGGCACTACGCGGAGGACTACGGCCTCGACACGCGCATTGTGCGGTTTCACAACATCTACGGCCCGCTGGGCACGTACGATGGCGGGCGCGAGAAGTCGCCCGCCGCCATCTGTCGCAAGGTCGCCCTCGCGATCGACGGGGGCGAGATCGAGATCTGGGGCGACGGTAATCAGACGCGCTCCTACTGCTACATCGACGACTGTATCGAGGGTGTCGTTCGACTGATGCGGTCGGGGCACCGGGAGCCCCTCAACCTCGGTACCGACCGGTTGGTGACGATCAAGGAGCTGGTGGATATCGTGGCCCGCGCCGCGGGGAAAACGGTGCGGCGGCGGCACGATGTGTCGAAGCCGCAGGGCGTCCGCGGGCGCAACAGCGACAACGCGCGGTTGCGGGCCGTCCTCGGCTGGGAGCCCCGCACCTCCCTCGAGGAGGGGCTGGAGCGCACGTATCGGTGGATCGAGGCCCGGCTGCGATCCCGCAGCGCCAGCACCGAGCGCCCGCCCGCGGCGGTCGCCCGTTGAACCGTTGACCCACGCGCCCGCGAGCATCGGCCGCAACAGCCTCCTCAATCTCCTCGGCCAGGCCCTGCCGCTCCTCGTGGGTCTGGTGGCGATCCCGGTCACCGCGCGTGCGCTTGGACCGGAGCGCTTCGGCCTCCTCGCCCTCATTTGGGCGCTGCTGGGGTACTTCGGCGTGCTCGACCTCGGCCTGGGGCGGGCCGCCACGCGCTTCGTCGCCGCGAGCCTCGCCCGCGGCGATGCCCCGTCCCTGGCGGGCGCCGCCACCCTCACGCTGGCGAGCCAGGTGCTGGTCGCGATCGTCGCCGGCCTGGCGCTCGCGCTGCTCGCCCCCCTCCTCAGCCAGCGCGTGCTCGCCGTTCCGGCGGCGCTGCAGCCGGAAGCGGCCGCGACGCTGCGCGTGGCGGCCGCGTCCGTCCCGCTGGTGGGGCTGTCGCTCGGGGCGCGGGCGATCCTCGAGGGTGCGCGGCGCTTCGATCTGGTCAACTGGATACGGACACCGGCGGGCATCGCGGTGCTCGTGCTACCGGCGGTCGCCGCCCCCCTGGGCGTGGGGCTCCCCGGAATCGTCCTGTTGCTGCTCCTCGCCCGCGTGGTGACGGCGTGGGCGAGCCTGGTAGCGGTGCGGCGCGCGTTGCCCGCCCTCCGCTGGGATCTGCGGGCGAGCCGGGCGGTCGCCTCCCAGGTGCTCGGGTACGGCGCCTGGGTCGCCGTCTCCAACGTCCTCAGCCCCCTGCTCACCTACCTGGAACGGTTCTTCTTGTCCGCGCGCGCCGGGGTCGCAAGCGTGGCCTACTACGCGGCGCCCTACGAGGCCGTGACCCGGCTGCTCATCGTTCCGGGCGGCGTGGCCAGCGCCTTGTTCCCCACGCTCGGGACGCGTGGAGACCGTGGGCGCGAGGCCGTGCTGCTGCAGCGCTGGCTCCGGTACCTGCTGCTCGGGCTCGCCCCCCCCGTCCTGGTGCTGGTCGCGTTCGCGGAGCCCATCATGCACCTGTGGCTGGGCGCGGCGTACGCGGCGAGGAGCGGGCCCGCGCTCGCGTTGCTGGGGCTGGGCGTGCTCGTGAATGGCCTGGCACACCTGCCCTATGTGTACCTGCTCGCCCGGGATCGGCCCGATCTCCCGGCGAAATTTCACGCCGTGGAGCTTCTCCTGTACGTCCTCGTGGCCTGGCAGCTCGTCGGTGCCTTCGGCGTCACCGGGGCGGCTGCAGCGTGGACGCTGCGGGTGCTCGTGGATGCGGTGTTGCTCGCCTGCGCCGTCTGGAGGATCGGCGGCCCCGCGCCGAACCGACTCCTGGGCCAACGAGGCGGTCGGGCTCTCGCCCTCGTTGTGGGCTTCGGCGCGTTGACGGTCGGTGCGGCGCGGGCGCTCGGGCCGGGGCTGGCCGCGGCGGTGGCCGTCGCCGCAGGCCTCGCCCTAGTCACGGGGACCTGGTACCTCGTGTTCGATCGTTCGGAGCGCGACGCCTGTCGCGCCGCCCTCCGCCGCTCCGGGGAGCCCGTCAGCGCGTCCTGAACGCCTCCAGGACCCGGGCGTAGCACTCGGTCAACATCTCGTAGTTGCGCGCCGCCGTGTACCGCGCCTCATACTCCGCGCGGGCGGCACGCCCCAGGCGCGCCGTCGCCTCCTGGGCCGACCACGCCCGCCGGACGGTGCGCGCGAGATCGGCCGCGTCCCCGGGTGCGAAGAGCAGTCCGGTCCGGCCGTCGGCGACGAGCTCCGCCATCGCTCCCCGCCGCGAGGCGATCACCGGGACGCCGCAGGCGAACGCCTCTGCGATGGCGATCCCAAAGGTCTCGTAGCACTCCGAGGGGAAGATCAAGAAGCGCGCTTTCCGGAGCAGGGCGAAGACGGTGTCCCGAGCGACCCGCCCGACCCATTCGACATTGGGCTGCGGCCGCTCCGCGACGTACTTCGTGACCAGATCCGCCTGCGGGCCGTCCCCGGCGATCTTGAGCGGGATATCGGGCAGCTGCGCCCAGGCGTCGAGCAGCGTACCGACCCCCTTCTCGGGGCCGAGCCGGCCGACGTAGAGCGCGTACTCGCCCGCGCTCCCGTTCCCGCTCCCGCCGGGGTCCGGGTCGACGAAGTGGGGCTTCACGACGACGCGGTCCTTGGGCAGGCCGGCCGCGACGAGCTTGCGCCGTTGGAAGTCCGTGCTCGTCACGTACAGCTCGACCGCCGAACGCCAGGTGCCGAGCAGGCGGTGCGCGGTCACGGTGACGGCCACGAGCGCGGTCTCCGCGCGGCTGCCGCGGTAGCACGCGTGCAGGACACCGGGCCAAGGAAGGCGGCCCAGGCAGTCCTCGCACGGCCGGCCGGCGCGGTAGAACGTCGCTGCCGGGCACGCGAGGCGGTAATTGTGCAGGGTTTGTACGCCGGGGACACCGGCGGCGCGGCACGCGCCGTAGGCGGACGGCGACACGAGGAAGAAGGTGTTGTGAAAGTGGGCCACGTCCACCGGCTGATCGCGCAGGAGGGCCGCGAGGCGCCGCCGGCTCGGCCGCGACCACACCGTCTGGGTCACCGCTGCCACCGTGCTGAGGGAGTCGATGCGGCGATTGTCGTCCACGTACTCGACGACGGTGTGCCCGTTGGCGCGGAGCAGCGCGGTCTCCGCGGCGACCACCAGGTCCTCGCCGCCGGGCTCGCGGTAGCGGTTGTGAACAACGAGAATCCGCAGCGGCCGGGTGATCATGGCTCCGCGCAACATTTCTACCGGACTCCCACGAACCGGAGATTCAACGACGTGGTGAGGTCGACGGCGAGCGGATCGCGGGCAGACGTGCACGGGATCGAGGCGAGCCCGGTGACGACGAGCGAGTCGCCGCGGAGCTCGCCGAGCATTAGATCGGCGCCCGTCCGACTGAAGTCGCATTCCGGGTACAAGGCCTGCACGGCCGCGACCCGAGCGATTGGCTGCGGCGCCGGCCCGAAGGTCGGGACCTCGACCTGGCCGCTGGGGAAGAGCACGCCGCCGAACAGCCCGACCTCGGCGCCGATCCGGTACCGGCCGAGGAAGTCGCCCCGTCGATCCGGGTTGGGGAGCGTGATGACGGCCACCAGCGTGTCGGTGCGCGTGTCGAGGGCGTTTGCGTACGTCAGGACGATC
>JBGPGM010000176.1:0-5509 GCA_041483855.1 Phycisphaerae bacterium
AGGAAATCGAAGAAGTCCTGGCTGTTGAGCGCGCCGGAGTGGTTCCAGTCGGCTGGGCAACTGGGGTGCACCAGCGCGACATCGGCCTGGTCGATCACGCCGTTGCCGTCGAGGTCGAACAGACTGAAGTTGGGTCCGAAGTTGACAATGTGAACCGACCCGTTCACGACGCCGTCGGCGTCGAACGGTCCGCCGTCCATTTGGGCGATGGCGGCCTGGAGGGCCGCACGGTCCAGCTGGTCCACTATTCCGTCGGCGTTGAGGTCGGCGAACTGTGCGTCGAAGCCGGTGTCGGTCCAAGCGTAGAGAGCGCCGGTATCGACGGTGTAGGCGGTGCCGACCAGGGCGGTGACCCGCCACTCCACTGGATCGATGTACTCGAACGGGTCGCGCCCTGCCCAGCGCTGCGTCAAGACGGCGACGGGTCCACTGAGCGGGCCGCCGTTGAGTCCTTCGGCGCCCCAGACCAGGTCCTGGAGCGCCTCGACGACGCTGGAGTGGTTGCCGCCGATGTCGATGATCTGGTCGATCGGCTGCACGGGCTGGCCGGTGAGCATCGCTGCCCCTTGCATGTCCAGGGCGTAGACCAGCGTGATGGTCGTCGTGTTCGACGGGATGTCATGCCGGAAGCGGATATTGACCATGGGGTCGTAGAGACCAAACTCGCTGCCGCCCAGGACGCCGCTGGCGAGGCGGTAGCCGCCGGAACGCTGGAAGAACCTGCCGCGCAGGACCCACGTCTCGCCGCGATCGAAGATCAGATCGCCGTTGCCGTCGGCGCTGACGATGGTGCTGGTCCAGCAGCCGCAGAGAGCGAGGGCGAAATCGGCGCCGCTGCGTCGAAACTGGGGGCTGGTGTAGAAGTCAACGTCGTAGTCCTGGCCGGCGCCGGAGCGGGCGACGCGCGCGGCGAGTGTTGAGTCGGAGGGCAGCGCCCCGAAGCGGGCGACGTTGGCCAAGTAGCGCTGAGTGGCCGCGCCGCCGAGTTCGCCGCCGGTGTCCGGGTCATCGTCCACGTCGATTTCGATGAAGCCGAACACAGGGCTGGGACCGTACTGGAAGGGGTTGTACGGTGCTCCGTTGAGGCCCAGGGTTCCCGGTGGGTTGACCAAGCCCGTGAATGTCGCGTCGAGCCTGAACACGTGCGCCTCACCCTGCTGCGTGACGACGCCGGTGTACGGGTCCGCAACTGGGTTGAACGGCTGCCAGCCGCTCAACCTCACGCTCAGCAGGTCGGGGAGGTTGGCGTTGGGACCAATCGGGCCGTCCGCATTCGGGTCCGTCCGTCGCAGCACCGCGTCGCCGCGCGGATCGGTCCAGGTGCGCACGTCGTCATCGGCCATGGCGGCAGCGCCCAAGGCGAGCGTGCAAGCCGCGGCGAGATGGATCCACGGGGGAGCCATCAGTCGGTCACCTCCGCCACGGGGTCCTTCAGCCCGTGGCGCTCCAGGCGGTGGCGCATGCTGGCGCGGGTCAGGCCGAGGAGGCGCGCGGCCCGCGAAACGTTGCCCCTGGTGTGCCGGAGGGCCTGAAGGATCAGCGACTTCTCGACGTCGTCGGCCTTGCAGTTGCCCCGCAGGAAATCGAACACGGGCAGCCCGTCGGGTCCCAGCGCCGATTCGCCCGGCGCGCCCCGGCCGGCGGCGGACTCGGCTGGCGCGCCCGGCAGGCCCAGGTCCGGCGCGTGCACGCATCCACCATCTCCGGCGTCGCAGAACATCGCGACCCGCTGGATCGTGTTGACCAGTTCCCGCACGTTCCCCGGCCAGGAGTACGTTGCGATCGCGGCCTGCGCGTCCTCGGCCAGCCGCACCGGCGGGCGCCCGTGCCGGCGCGCCAGGCGATCCAGCGTGGACTGGGCGATCAGGAGGGCGTCGCCCTCGCGCTGGCGCAACGGCGGCACCTGGACGGTGAACGCGTTGAGGCGATAGAGCAGGTCGCGTCGGAACGCTCCCTTTGCAATGCGCTGCTCCAGGTCGGTGTTCGAGGCCGCGATGACGCGCACGCGCACCGTTCGATCTTTGCCACCGCCGACCCGCCGGAATCGGCCCTGCTCGACAACCAGCAGCAGTTTCGCCTGCAGTTCCACCGGGATCTCGCTGATCTCGTCCAGAAAGATTGTGCCGCCATCGGCCATCTCGAACAACCCCGCACGGGCCTCGCGCGCGTCCGTGAAGGCGCCGCGCTCGTGGCCGAACAGTTCCCCGTCCACCAGCGTGAGCGGCAAGGCCGCGCAGTTCACGTGCACAAAGGGCGGGGCGTGCCCGTCTCCAAGCGGGTCGGCCGCGGCCGACTTGGCGGCGGCGCGGTGGATGTGCCGGGCCAGCACGCCCTTTCCCGAGCCGGTCTCGCCGAGCAGGAGGACGGTCGGCAGCGTCACGCCGTCTTCCTCGCTGGGCGCCTCAAGCGGGATCGCGGCCAGCCGCTCGCTCATGCGGAGCGCTTCCTCCCACGCGCGGCTGCGCCCCAGGATCGTCGCCCCCGTCTCGCGCGTCCTCTCAAGCCGCTCGTACAACTCCAGCCGTCGGACGACACGGCGCTGCTGGAGCCACTTGTCCACCTGGAGCGGCAGTTCCTCCATCTTCAACGGCTTCTGGAGGAAATCGTCCGCCCCCTGGCGCATCGCCTGCACCGCCGTCTGGATCGTGCCGAACGCCGTAATGACCACGGCGACCCCTTCGAACCCGTCCGCCCGCGCTTGCTGGAGCACATCCAGGCCGCTGCCGTCGGGCAGGTTCACGTCCGAAATCACAAGGTCGAACTCGGCGTTGCGGAGCAGCTCGCCGGCCTCGGTACGCGACCCGGTCTGGGTGATGCTGTGACCGGCGCGCCCGAGCACGCGCGCCATCGACAGCCGCAGGCCCTGCTCATCTTCAATGATCAGAATCCGCACCAACGTACGCTCCGTGCCGGCTGCTCTCAGCCGGGCTGGTGGCTGTCGTCAGCCACAGGTGTCCGCCCGGCCTGCCCATTCCCAAATGGAATACGAACTACAAAGCAGGCCCCGTACCTGTTTCCGTCCCCCGGTGCTGCATCGTCCACGCTCAGACGCCCTCCGTGGGCGCGTACCACCTGCTGCGCAAATGCAAGCCCGATGCCATGCCCCTGGTGCTTCGTCGTGAAGTGTGGCTCAAAGATCCGACTTCGCAACTCCTGCGGCACACCCGGGCCCTGGTCCGTGACCTGCACTTCCCATGCCTGCCCGTCAGCCGAGGCGCAGGCCCGCACCCGGACGCTCGAGTTCGGCGGCGACACCTCGATCGCGTTCGACAGGATCGCCGCCATCGCCTGGTCCATGTGCGCCGCATCGAAAACAGCCGTTTCGGGAGCGTCCGCGGCGTCGAGGACCAGTCGGACACTCCGGCTCTGCGCCATCGGCCGATGTGAGTCGACGACGTCGGCCAGCCACGGCCGGACCTGGCGCCGGTGAGTGGCGATCCAGGTTGGCGAGGTCGAATCGAGCAGGTCGTTGAGCCACCGTTCGAACGTGTCCACGGTGGAAACGATCAGGTCCAGGCTCTGGCGGTTCTCGGACCCCGGCTTCAGGTCCATGCGGGTCACCTCGGCCAGGGACCGGATCCCGGAGAGCGGGTTGCGCAGGTTGTGGACCAGGCGGCGCACCATCCCCCCGATCGCCGCAAGCCGCTCACGCTCCGCCCTCTCCTCCTGCATCACATGGATCATCGTGGCCATGTGGTTCACCTCGGCGCTCAGGCTCGACAGTTCGTCGCGCCCGACCACGGGCACGCGGTGCTGGAAATCGCCCTGGGCAATCCGGGCCGCGGCCTGCCGCAGCGACGCCACCGGACGCTGCACCCACCGGCGGAGCAGGATGACGGCCAGGACGCTGGCGAGGGCGGCGGCGGCGAGGACGGAGAGCAGCCAGATCAGCAGGCGCTGCTGTACGATCTGGCCGTAAAGAATGGCCTCGGTGGCGTCAACGAGGATGTGGGATTCGGTCTTCTCGATGAGGTCGTGCAGCTCGCGGAGCTTGTTCAGACTGTGACTCTGGGCCGCGTCTGCCGCCTTTTGTGCGCCCGCCGACTCGTCCTGATCTCCGGCACGCACCAGCGCCGCCGCTTCGTCGGAGATGATGAGGCTGCGCTCGCCAGCGTCCTGCGCCTCGCGCAGGCCCAGCTTGAGGTTGCGCAGCGTGCTGGGACCAAGGCGGGCGTGCGTCCACGCGTCACGTTCCAGGAGGCCCAGCCAGTGATCGATGGTGGCGCCGGCCTCCCGGAAGCGGTCAGTTCGGCTGTCGCCGGGCGTATCGGCAGTGGCGGGCGGTGGCTCGCCATCGTGTGCACGTCCAGTCCCCGACAGAACCTCGACTTGCTTCGTCGTGGCGCGCTTGATGTGCGACAGCCCGTCCAGTACGGTCGAGACGCTCGTCACCGGGTTGACCAACTCCCGGTGCAGGACCCCGAACGCCCACCACGCCGCGCCCAGGCTCCCGACCACCGCTAGCCCGAGCGTGCCGATCAGCAGCAGGAACTTGGTCTGGAGTGACATGCTCGATCGCTAGTGCGGGGGCACGTACCCCCAGCGCCAGTCGGAGTTGCTCAGCGGCGTGCGCGACGAGTCGACGTGCCCATCGACGAACGCGAAGTTCGCCGCCCCGGAGTGGCGCATCGCCGGGAACCAGTACCGGTCGTTGACGAAGGCGTACCTGCTGTCCAGTGACGGACCTGAGAAGAACGGCAGTTGCCCGCGCGCCGTCGCGGCTTGGCCGTCCACATCCCACAGCAGCGGCACACCCGGCTGGCTCAGCAGGGCGCTCGTCAGTGTCAGCCGGCTCGTCCCCGGAGCCGGGCTCGTGTGCTCGGCCACGTAGAGGCGCACGTTGAACCCGAACGAGACGTTCGCCGGCGGCCCGACGCCGCCCCCCGTGCACGGCGAGTTCCGCAGCAGCACGATGCTCCCCCGCACCTCAGGGCAACGCATCGGGTCGTTGCCGACCGCGTCGGGCAGTTCGTGCCGGTCCTCGCCTTCCCAGCACCAGAACTCGTCGATGCAGTACTCGCTCTCCTGGAAGGTCTCCAGGCGGAAGGCGTCCCCGGGCAGGTCGGTGGTGTCGTCGCCCCGGTCCCCGTGCAGCTCGTGGTCTGCAAACACGGTGAAGTCGAAGGCGACATTCCGCTGGCCGACCTGACACTTGAAACTTCGCGCGGCGGCGACGGTGCGGCTGGCCATCGGCAGGGTCAACGAGAGCAGCACGCCGATGATCGCCACGGTGATCAACAACTCCAAGAGCGTGAAGCCTGCGACGGCCGGCCTCGGCAATGGGGACCGCGCGCCCGGGTACATCGAGGGTGCAGCGCAGACAACCCCCCTCACCCGGTCGGGGGTCGTTGCGCCGATAGCGCCACCGGCGCACACGGCGCATTGCGCGTTGGGCAGAGCGTGGGCCAGCACAGGATGTCGAGTGTACCAGGTCGCTGCCCGATTCCAAGGGGTTTTGTACCGCGGGTATTCCCTGGCGGTGCGCTGGGTCTGAGGCTGGGTAGGCCGG
>JBGPGM010000177.1:0-5491 GCA_041483855.1 Phycisphaerae bacterium
CCCCCCCGCGGAGCGCGCCGGCCGGGGCGGGCGGGCCCCCCGCGCACCGCGCCCCGGGCGGGCCGGGGGGGGGGGGGCGCCGCCCGGGGGGGGGGGGGGGGGGGGGGGGGGGGGGGGGCCGGGGGGGGGGTGGCCCAGGTAGAGCCCCTCGACATGCCCGCCGGAATCGGTGCGCACGCCGCGGAACCGGGCGGGAATCACCTTGGTGGTGTTGAGCACGAGCAGGTCGGCGGGAGTGAGGAGTTGCGGCAGGTCGCGCACGAGGCGGTGCTCGAGGCGCTGCGGGGCGGAGCGTGAGACGACCATGAGCCTGGCCGCGTCGCGCGGCTGGGCTGGCGTGATCGCGATCAACTCCTTGGGCAGGTGGTAGTCCAGGTCGGACGTGGGCAGCACTGTGGCGTCTCCGCGACGGGGATTGTTGACGCGGACCCACGCGCCGCCCGGCGGCGGCCACCGGGGCAAGGGGAACGGGCCGGCCGAGCCGGGGCGGGCGATCTTATTGAGCCCGGGGAGCGCGGCACGGTTTTCGGATGCCGCGAGGCGTGAGGATCGAGCGGCTACCCGAATGCCTTGACCGCTCCCACCTGTGGCCGGACCGCCAGGAGGCTGTTGTCCTGCGCGCGGGCGAGGGGGGTCTTGACCGCGATCGGCTGGGGGATCGTTGCCGAGTGCCGCTCGTGCTCGAGTGCGATACCGGCCCGATCGCGTTCCACAAGTACCTGGAGCAGCGCAACCGGGAAGACGGGGCGGGGTCCAGACTGGTAGGGGCTGCCCCGCGGCCGGCGCCTGAATGCAAGGGCCAGGATGCGTGCCGGCCGCCCGGCGAGAGAGCCCCGCGGCTGGGGGATGTTTCGTCCGTTCGGGCGGAGCAGGTCGCCGTCCGCCTTCAGGTGGTGTACCAGGTGAGAGTGCCCATCTCGGTCGGGTTGACGGCAGACGTGTACGCCTGAGGAAGAATGGATCGCGGGAATGGGGATCAGGGAGCCGGGGCCCCGATCCCCGGTTCTCGCGATCCGTCGATCCCCTCCGCCAGCCCGGGCAGGCGTTGAGGGCTATTCACCTTACGCCCACGGATCACTACACTTCCAATCCCCCCGCCCGGGACAGCCCGGGGGGCCACGACAAACCCCCCGGCGCGGCCTCGGACTGACCGGCGGCCGCGCGTGACAGACAGGAGGCCCGTTCGCCATGCCCATCCACAACCCCTCGGAGATCCGCAACATCGCCCTGACGGGGCACGGTGGGTGCGGCAAGACGATCCTGGCGGAGCGGCTGCTGTTCGCGGCGGGCGTGACCAAGCGGATGGGGACGATCGAAGAGGGCAACACGGTCAGCGACCACACGAAGGAGGAGGCCCACCACAAGCACAGCCTGACGTCCAGCGTCGTGTACTTCACCTACAAGGGCCGGGTCATCAATCTTATCGACACGCCGGGCCTGTCGGACTTCCTGGGGCACGCCATCTCGTGCATGCCGCCCGTGGAGACGGTGGCGGTGGTCATCGACGCGGCTCACGGGATCGAGAGCACGACGCGCCGCCTCCTGGCCGTCGCCGCGGAGCGCCAGATCCCGCGGATGATCATCATCAACAAGATCGAGTCGCCGGAGGCGGACCTGGAGGCCCTCGTCGAGTTGATCCGCGACGAGTTCGGCTCGATCTGCCTGCCGATCAACCTGCCGGCTCAGAACAAGACGGCGATCGTCAACGTCTTCGACCACGACGGGTCGGATGACGTGGGGGATGCGGCGGACTTCTCGTCGGTGCGCGACGCCCACAAGGCGATCCTCGAGCAGGTCGTCGAGGTGGACGAGGACCTCATGGCCCTGTACCTGGAGCAGGGGGAGAGCCTCAAGCCGGACCAGGTCCACGCGGCGTTCGAGAAGGCGCTGGGCGAGGGGCACCTGGTCCCCATCTGTTTCTGCTCGGCAAAGACCGGGGTGGGGATCGACGACCTGCTCCACGTCCTGGCGGACCTGTGCCCGAGCCCGATGGAGGTCCAGCCGCCCGAACTGGTGATCCGCGACCAACCGGACGATGCCGAACACGTGTTCCAGCCGCGCCCCGACCCGGCGGCCAAGGTGGTCGCTCACGTCTTCAAGGTCACCGCCGACCCCTTCGTGGGCAAGCTCGCCTTCTTCCGCGTCTACTCGGGGACGATCCGGACCAAGAGCGAGTTGTTCCTCAACGACTCCAGGAAAGGGCTGCGGATCGGCCACCTCTACAAGATCCGCGGGCGGGAGACGATCGAGGTGGACGCCCTGGGACCGGGGGACCTGGGAGCGGTCTCCAAGATCGACGAGATCCATTTCAACGGCATCCTTCACGACTCGCACGACACGGACTCGGTGCGGCTGGTGCCGCTGCCGCTGCCGCGTCCGATGTTCGGGCTGGCGATCGAGCTCAAGAACCACGCGGACGAGGGGAAGTTCTCGACGGCGACGAGCCGGCTGGCGGACGAGGACCCGTGCTTCCGCGTGGAACGGATCGCCGCGACGAAGCAGACGGTGGTGCGCGGGCTGGGGGAACTGCACCTGCGGGTGATGCTCGAGCGGCTGAAGACGAACTTCGGGATCGACGTGACGACGGCGCCGCCGAAGGTGGCGTACAAGGAGACGGTGACGGTCAAGGCCAACGGGCACCACCGGCACAAGAAGCAGACGGGCGGGGCGGGCCAGTTCGGTGAGGTGTACCTGACGGTCGAGCCGCTGCCGCCGGACCTGGAGGAGGCGGATTCGCTTGAGAACGGCTTCGCGTTCATCAATGACACCGTGGGCGGGTCGATCCCCAAGCAGTTCATGCCAGCGATCGAGAAGGGTGTGCGCCAGGTGCTGACCGAAGGGGCCATCGCCGGGTACCCGTTGACCGGCGTGTGCGTGCGCGTCTACGACGGCAAGTACCACGCGGTGGACTCCAAGGAGGTCGCGTTCGTGACGGCGGGCAAGCGGGCCTTTATCGACGGCGTCAAGAACGCCCGCCCGGTGCTGCTCGAGCCGATCGTCGACCTGGAGATCACCGCTCCCAGCAACCACATGGGGGACATCACCGGCCACCTGTCGGGCAAGCGTGGGCGGGTGCAGTCCACCGAGATGATCGGCGCGGACACCTGCCTGATCCGGGCGCAAGCGCCGCTGGGCGAACTCCAAACCTATTCCAACGAACTCAAGTCCATGACCGCCGGCCAGGGGTCGTTCAGCATGGAGTACAGCCACGACGAGCACACGCCCGCGCACATCCAGGCCGAGGTGGTCGCGGCGTACAAGCCGAGGCACGAGGAGGACTGACCCGGGCCTGGGTGGGGGCGGGTGCCGGGGCGCTGGGCTTGTGCCCGGGACGCGGGTGTGGTCCAATGGGCGTGGGGTGCCGTGGATCCGCCGCCGGGCGCGCCGTTGGGGGGCGAGCCACGCCAGAGGAGTGCACGATGCGCCAGAAGCGGAAGAGCCTGGGCGCACTCAGTGCGCTGATCCTGCTGGGCGCCGGCGGGGTGATCGTGTACGCGGTGTGGAGCCTGTCGGTCCAGATGAACCAGGGACGGCCCGAGGCGGCGCCGCAGGCATTGCAGCTGCACGAGGCCGCCCGGAACGGCGACGTACAGGCCGTTCGAGCGCAACTGGCCCGACCGGACGTGAGTATCGACCGGCCGTACACCGGCCCCATGCCCGGGCGCTCCGGCATGACACCGGTGATCTGTGCCGCGTTCGAGGGCAACTCCGAGACGGTGCGCACGCTGCTGGAGGCGGGTGCTCGCCCCGACGCCCGGGCCGAGGATGGGCGCACCGCCCTCATGTACGCCGCCGGCTGGGGCGACCCGGCCCGGGTGCAGGCGCTGCTGGACCCGAAGTACCTCGGCCTGGCCAAGCCGCCCATCGAGGCGCGCCTGTACGTCAACGCCCGAGCCGAGGGCGGGTGGACGGCGCTGATGTTCGGCGCGGCCAGGGGCGAGGTGGCCAGCGTCCGAGCGCTACTGGCGGCCGGGGCAGACGTCGACGCGGGGAACAAGTGGCGCCAGACGGCCCTGATGGCGGCCGTGCGTGCGGGCGACTCGGCCGGCGACAAGGTCGAGACGTTGCTGGCGGCCGGGGCGTCGGTCGGCGCGTTGGACACCAACGACGACACGGCGTTGAGCATCGCGGCCAACAGCGGGGCCGAGCCGCGCGTGCTGGCGATGCTGCTGTCGGCCGGCGCGCCCGTGGATGCGCCGGACTACGAGGGCGTAACCCCGTTGATGAAGGCCGCGCAGCGCGGCGACGTGCAGCAGGTCAAGCTGCTCCTGGGCGCCAGGGCGTCGGCGACGGCGACGGACAAGAAGGGCTGGACGGCGCGCCAATGGGCGGTGTCGCGAGACGACGACCTGGGCAGGGCGGTGGTGGCGGTGCTGGACGCCGGCGCGGGCAGATAGGGCGCGGGGGTCTCCGCGCGCGGAGCGGTGCGGATGGACGCGGATCGGAGCGAGCAGGGATGAAGGGCCGGCGGCGTCCTAGCGTTGGCACGTGCTCGCCTCACCGGCCACGCGACGGCCCGCGTCCATCGACGAACTGATCTCGTCGGAGTTGTGCGCCCGGCTGGACCGGATCGACATTCTGAGCCGGAAGGTGTTCGCGGGAAGGCTCCAGGGCGAGCGTCGCTCCAAACGGCGGGGGCAGTCGGTCGAGTTCGAGGACCACCGCAACTACGTCCCGGGCGACGACCTGCGCCACGTGGATTGGAACGTGTTTGCGCGCCTGGAGCGGTTCTTCATCAAGATCTTCCAGGAGGAGGAGGACCTGGCGTTCCACATGGTGATCGACGCCACCGCGTCGATGGACGCGGGCACGCCGAACAAGCTCGTCTTCGCCCAGCGGCTGGCGATGGCGCTCGGCTACATCGCGCTGGTCAACAACGACCGCGTCGCCGTCAGCGCGTTCGACGGCCGGACCATCCGACGACTGCCCCCGGCACGCGGCCGCCGGCACGTGCAGCGGCTGGCCCAGTTCCTGCTCGAATCGATCGCCCCGGCGCCGGCTTCCTCCCTGCCGGCCGGCGCCGCGCCCTCGATCCCCGCCGACGGCGACACCGATGCAGGGCCCGGCCAGGGCGCGGCGACGGACTTCACGGGCGCGATGCGCACTATCGCCGCCTCCCGCGTCGGCAAGGGTGTCATGGTGATCCTCTCGGACTTCCTCATCCCGGAGGGGTACGAGGCCGGGCTGCGGTACCTGGGGGCGGGGGCGGGCGGCGGCGGCTACGACACCTACTGCCTCCAGATTCTGGCGCCGGCCGAGGTCGACCCTGCGGGCGCGGCCCTGGCGGAAGACCCCGCGGCGCGCCCGCTCTCGGGCGACGTGCGGCTGACCGATGTCGAGACCGGGCGCACCGCCGACGTGACCATCACCGCGGCGCTGTTGGACAAGTACAAGGCCGCGGTGCAGGCGTACACCGAGAGGCTGCGTGTGTTCGCTACGGCGCGCGGCATGTCGTACGCCCTGGTCCGCTCGGACGCGGACCTGCAGACAC
>JBGPGM010000178.1:0-5477 GCA_041483855.1 Phycisphaerae bacterium
CCTGGTGGGACGACCTGATCGTCGCCGTCAACCAGGGCAACACCGACCGCGTCTCGTACAAGACCGAGGGCGCCGTGGACAGCCGCGTCTTCACCGTCGAGTGGTTCTCGATCACCCGGCTGAACGGGAGCATCGACGACTTCCATTTCTTCCAGGTCAAACTCTTTGAGACCACCGACGTGGTCGAACTGCACATCTCCACCGACTGGCAGGCCGACACCATCGATGATGCAACTTCCGGCATCGAGAACTACACCGGCGCCGGGGGTGACTGCGGCCCCAACTGCCTGAACACCAACAGCCAACCGCCGCCCAACGACTACCGCTTCACGCCCTCGCCGCGCCCGCCCAACGACAACTGCGGCAACGCCATCGAACTGATCAACGGCGCCAGCGTGACCGGCAACCTTCACCGGGCCACCCCCGACGGCGACGCCAGCTGCGGTTCTTCCAGCAACAACCGCGACGTGTGGTACACGTTCGTCGCTCGCTGCAACGGCACGCTGCACGCCGACACGTGCGGCTCGCGCGACATCAACGGGCTGGGCACCGGCATCGACACCGTCCTTTCCGTGCACTCGGGGTGCCCCGGCACCGCGGCGAACCAACTCGCCTGCAGCGACGACGCCGGCGCGGCCGGGTGCAGCGGCAATGATTCGGCGGTCGCCGTCGCGATGATCGCCGGCCAGCGCGTCTTCATCCGCGTAACGCACTTCGGCGACCTGGCGTTCCGGTTCGCCAGCGGCGCCTTCCGCCTGAACCTCGACTTCATCTCAACGGCGGCACCCGCCAACGACAACTGCGCCTTGGCCACCGCAATCCTCAACGGCAACACGCTCGTCGGCAGCCTGCTCTGCGCCTCCAACGACGGCTCGTCGGACTGCGGATCGTCCGCTACCAACCCGGACATCTGGTACCGCTTCACCGCGCCCACCGCCGGACGGTTGACGGTCTCGCTCTGCGGGTCGCGCAACAACGCCGGGACTGACACCGGCCCGGACACCGTGCTCTCGCTCCACTCCGGTTGTCCCGGCACGATCGCCAACCAGATCACCTGCGACGACGACGGGTTCATCCCCGGCTGCAACACGCTCGACTCCCGCGTGTTCGCGATCCTCACCGCGGGGCAGCAGGTGCGGATCCGCGTCTCGCACTTCGGTTCATCGGCCTTCCGTGTCGGCAACGGCGTGGTTGTCGTCCACGCCGACTTCGTGTGCATCGCCGATTTCAACCACAGCGGCGCGGTCAACTCGCAGGATTTCTTCGACTTCCTCACCGCGTTCTTCGCGCACGATCCCGCCGCCGACGTCAACCTCGACGGTCTCGTCAACTCCCAGGACTTCTTCGACTTCCTGACCGTCTTCTTCGCCGGGTGCTCATAGGACCAAGCGCCGACGCGAGCGATCCCGCAGGTCATCGCGGCCGGCATGATCCGAGGGACGTGCCAGGTACGGATTCGATACGGACCCCGAACTGCTCCGCTCCGTCTGTGCCTGCCACCACATGCCGCGCGAGCAATGGCGGTGATCCGTATGACGGCGGTGCGGATCGCCCCCCGAGCGCGACTTTGGTCAGCGCTGCATGGCCGTGCCACCCGGCTCCGCGGGAGGCGCACGCCCTTGAATCCGCCCTCCGCGGGTGGAAAGTTCGGATGGGCGACGCCCGACCACCGTGCGTTTTCTTCAGCATCCCGCGAAGAACGCCGCCAGGTAGTCGAAGAAGTCCTGCGAGTTCGTCACGCCGTCGCGGTTGAAGTCGGCGTTCCCATTGAAGAGGTCGGTGAGGAAGTCGAAGAAATCCTGCGAGTTCACGACGCCGTTGCGGTCCCAGTCGGCCCGGCAGCCCGGGACGGGAACACCGACGACGGCGACGGCATTCGGGTCGCCCGCGGCCCCGGGTTTGAAGAGCTCGATCGTCGCGTCCCCCGTCATCGGCGGAGCCGACGCGGTGAAGCGGAAGTTGTAGAGGGTGCCCCAGCGGAGGGCGTTGGCGCTCGCGTTCTGCGCAAAGGTCTGGGTGGCCCAGGTGACCTGCCCAGCCGAGAGCGTGGGGCTCCAGTCTGTCCCGTCGAAGGCGACCCCGTTGATCCCGTCCCCCGAGTGGTACGCGACGTCATGGAATCCCGTGTTCGTGACGGCGATCCCCGCCGGCACCGGCACCGTGAAGGCACGCCCGGACCGGTTGGCGTTCAGGTTGAACACGGCGTATTCATAGTTCCACGTGCCGTCCCCATTGTCCGTGGCCTTGGCCGAAACGATGAAGCGCGCCGTGAGGCTCGACTCGATGTAATCGGCGTTGACCTCGGTAACGCCGGGGTCGGCGTCCTTCCAGGCCTTGATCGCCGGGCGCATCCGCTGGACCGGGGCGTTGAAAACTGGCGTGGAGGTGGCGCTGGCGATGGTGATGCGCTTGTGGGTGTAGTTGTTCAGCCCGTTGCCGGCGAGGGCGTCGTCGCTCGTGATGTACGCACACTCGAAGAAGTACTGGGCGCCGGAGTTCAGCGCCGGGTCGATGTCGGCCGTCGCGGCCTGAAGCCGCCGGCCGATAGTGGCCGGCGCAGGGGGGTTGTTGTAGAACGGGTACGGATAGTCTCCGGTGGTGACGTTAACCTGCCACTTCGGCCCCAGCAGGGTCACATCGCCCGCCTGGCTCGCCGAGTAGGGGTCCGAGCACCCCACGCCCAGCACCTGCCCCAGGTGCCCGTTGCACGGTCCGCAGATCCCGTTGTCAACCGTGCCGAACGTGTGCTTGAGCCACGATTGCCCGAGGTTCTCGAACCGGCCGTTCCTGAGCCGGTACATCGCCTCGGCGATGACGGGGTGGTGGTTGTCGGTTCGCGTCCATTGGACGTCCGTGGTGCCGATGTTGCACGACGTGGTCCCGATGGAATAAGCGGTGATGCCGCCGACGGCGCCCCAGCGAGCGATGCTGGTCAGGTCCCCGACGATCACGTCCGGCCCCTGGTTCGGCGGCGGCAGCGGCTCCGTGTAGGACAGGTTGACCGTGAACGCTCCCGTCGCGCCGTTGTACCCGGCAATCCGGACGTAGTACGTCGCCCCCGCCACCACGTTGACGCTCAACTGCGTCTGCGTGCCGCAGGAATCGTCCAGGCACCCCACCTGGTTCGCCGCGCTGCCCGGACACCCCGTGTGCACGGACAGCACCGTATCCCACGAGGCCCCGCCGCACGTCGACGCGACGAGCGCGGCGTTGGCAGCCGGCGTTACCTGGAGCCATACGTCGCGGCTCGCCGACGAAAGGCCGCAACTGGCGCTCCCGTCGTTGGTCGCGGCGACGGTGGAGCCGGAATAGGCCCCCGGCACCGACACCAGCGGCGCGCCGGCGCAGGCGTCGGATGGCGTCTGGGCGCGGCCGACGGTGGGGGCCAACGCGGCCAGCGCGCCAACCGCCACGAGCCCGAGGAATCGATAGTCTTGCAGATGCATCATGGGGAACTCCGGGTACGGTCAATGAGCCCGCCGCGCCACTCGGCGCGCCGGGCCAACAGATAGCGTAGCAGGAAATGCGGCGGATGTAACGAAAAAACGGCTCTCTAGACCCCGGAACAACCCGGACAGGGGCCACCGGGCGGGAATGACAGCCCCTGCGATGCCGCCGCTGAGCGCGGGGCGTTCGGATAGGAAACGCATTTCACCGTCTCACCGCCTCACCATCTCACCTCCGTCGCCGTCCCGCCACCACGCCCGCGACCCCCAGCATCGCCAGCACGCCCGGCTCCGGCACGACGTAGCACCGCGTATCGATCACCACCTGGTCCACGAACAGCGTCACGCCCGGTTGCGGTGGGAAAATCGTCACGTGCTCGAACCCCGGGCACTCCGGGTACGCCCACTGCGTCAGCTGGTGCGTCCACCCGTCCGCGAACGTCGTCGTGAACGGCCCCCCGATCTGCGTGAAGAAGTTGCCGTTGGGCGTCATCACCGTCACCCCCGGCGGGATGATCGGCGCCGGCGCGAAGAAAGTGATCTGCAGCCACAGTTCCTTCTGGTGCGGCGGCGGGTCCAGCTCGTTGGGGATGTTGAACACCAGCTGCCCGCCCCCGTTGACGGCCCACACGTTGTTCCGGTTGGCCACGCTCGCCTGCCACGACGAGTTCCCCACCGGGATCAGCACCGGCGTCCCGTAGGGGTTGAACAGGTTGATCCCCGGCCCGTCCGGCGGGCCCCCGTTCGGACCCGCCGAAAAGTCCCAGTGCTGGAACGTCGTCCCCGGCTGGAACCGCCACGGCGGCGGCGTCAGGTCGTCGGCCCGCGCCGCCAGGCTCAGACCACAGGACAGAGTGATAGAAACGATGATCGCGCTGCGTGCCATTGCTCTCTCTCCCAAAAAAAGGCGTACGTACCTCCGCCGCCACACCGGCGACGGCTCTCTCCTCATTCGCTCGGGACCACGCCCCCCCGGGGCCCCTCCAGAGCCCGCCAACATCCCGCGCCACCGATCCGCCCAGCCTAAGTGATCCCCCCACCCTGTCAATGGCCAATTTCCCGCAATCCGGCGGGCATCCCGCCCGCTCCGCCGCGGCCTTGTACTGGTCCCCGTCGGGCCCCCGTCTATCATCACCACGAGCCCGCCCTGCAAGCCCCCTTCCTTCTCCCGCGCCCCGCAGGTGTTTGAAACAGGCTCCGGACGCGCCCACCAGCGCCCGCGCGTGCATGGCGGGGTCACGCCACACGCCGTCAAACCCCAACCGGGGGACACCCGATGCGCAGGCCCGCAAGCCCCGTCTTGGCGTGGATTTCGGCCGCGTCCGCATTCCTGGTGTTGACCATCGCCATCGCCCCCGCGCCCGCGCAATCGCCGCGCTGGGTCGGGCGGCTCCCCACCGCCCGCGCCTCGCACGCGATGGCCTACGACTCCACCCGCGCCGTCACCGTCCTCTTCGGCGGCGGCTATTCCGATCTCAACGGCTCCAGCGTCGACCTGGGCGACACCTGGGAGTGGGACGGCCGGGCCTGGACCCTCGGGTCAACCGCCGGCCCCTCCCCACGCTCTGCCGCGGCCATGGCCTACGACTCGGCGCGCCGTGTGACCGTCCTCTTCGGCGGCACCAGCCAGGGCGTTCCCCAGAGCGACACCTGGGAGTGGAACGGGACTGGTGGGGGGGCCTGGACGCAACGCTCCGTCACCGGCCCCCCGGCGATCCTCTACCCAGTCTTGGCCTACGACTCAGCACGCGCCGTCACCGTCCTCGTCGGCGGGGCCGGAACCCTCGCCCAGACGTGGGAATGGGACGGCACGGCATGGACGCAGCGCGCCGCCAGCGGCCCATCCGCACGATTCGGGCACGCCCTGGCCTACGACTCGGCCCGCGCCGTCACCGTCCTCTTCGGCGGCTTCTCCGGCGGCGCCTACCTCGGCGACACGTGGGAGTGGGACGGCGCCGCGTGGACGCGGCGCCCGGTCCCCGGCCCCGCCGGACGCTTCGGCCGCGCCATGGCCTACGACTCCGCACGCGC
>JBGPGM010000179.1:0-5477 GCA_041483855.1 Phycisphaerae bacterium
CGGCGCGCGGGTCGTACACCGCCGCGTGACCGTCGAAGACCAGCTCGTCGTTGCCGCCGACCTGGTTCACGGCGGCCACGTACACGCCGTGCCGGGTAGCGTGCCTGCGCAGGATCTGGCGGTGGCGGTTCCCCTTGCCCAGGATGAATGGGCTGGCCGACGGGTTGACGATGACCGCCGGCCGCTGGCCGGCCGGCAGCGTCATCATCGCCTCGACCGGGTCCGGCCTGTCGGCGTACCGGTGCGCGAACCCGACATCCTCGCCCTTCCACAGGTCCTCGCAGACCGACAGGCCCACGCGCGCGCTCGCCCCACCGGCGCACGGCACGTCGATCACCACCGTCCGATCGCCAGGCACGAAGTACCGGTCCTCGTCGAATACGTCGTACGTCGGCAACAGGCGCTTGTCGTAATAATCGACCAGTTGGCCGTCGCGGTACGCCAGCAGCGAGTTGGCGATCCCCGATCCGTCCTGCGACGCCGGCAGCGGCGCTCCGAACACCAGCATGATCCCCGCGCTGGCCGATTCGCCGACCCGCTTGGCCTGACTCGTCACCGCTGCCAGGAATCCTTCCTGCAGCAGCAGGTCCTTGGGCGGGTACCCGGTCAGGCACAGTTCCGGCATGACCACCAGGTCCGCCCTCGCCCGGCGCGCCTGCGCAGCGAACCGGGCGATCAGCTCGCCGTTCGCCTCCAGGTCCCCGACCGTCGGGTTGAGCTGCGCCAGCGCGATCCTCATCCCCCACAGTGTACGATCACGCGCCCGCGCGGCACTCCCCGGCCCCGCTCCAGGAGCACTCGATGATCCACCCTTCATCTTCCCGTCCAGCGCACCGCGGCCTCGCCGCGTACGCCTTGCTCGCCCTGCTCCTGTGCCCCGCTGGCGCACCCGCCGCAGCGCTCCAGCCGGACAAGGCCAAGGAGGCAGTCACCCTGCGCCCCCGCTTCGAGCGCGGGCGCGTCTTGACCTATCACCTTGTCTCCGATACCACGGTCCAGCCGCTGCGCCCCGCCATCCCGGCGGCGCCGGATAATGCCCCCGCGACGCCCCCGCCCCCTCCCACCCGTGTCGTCCACGATGCCACCATCCGCTTGACGACCCTCTCCGTGGACGACTCCGGCGCGGCCACCTTCGTCGGCGTGTTGACCCACCTCAAGGTCACCGTCACGGTCGACGGACACGATTCCACCGTTGATCTCTCCGCCCCTCCTCCTCCCGCCTCCGCCCCCGGGACGCCGCACGGCGCGGACCAGCCCCCTGCCGGCGATGCCGCCCAGGATGTGCCCGCCGATCCGTTGGCCGACATCGCCTCCGCCCTTATCTCCTCGCTCCTCCGAATCGACGCCGGCCCCGACGGCGCCATCACCGAGCTGACCGGCCTGGAGGATGCCCGCAAGGTCGCGGCGGGAAGCCCCCGTCGCGGCCTGCAGCTCCTGGGCCCCTTCGGCCCGCACGCCGCCAGCAACCTGGGCGTGATCTTCCGGCTTGGGCCCGCCGAGCCGGTCGCTCCCCGCGCTACCTGGTCTCTCACCGACCGGTTTGCCCTCTCGCCCGCCGTGACTTTGGTCCGCATCTACGAGTGCACCCTCGCCACCCTCGCCGATGCCGTTGCCACCGTCACCGCCACCGGCTCGCTCACCATCGACCACGCGCCCGGCGATCCGGACGCCGCGGCCGTCGGCTACGCCGTCGATGACGGCGCGCTGTCGCTCGGTGCGCACTGGGACACCGCGCGCGGCCTGCTCATCGACCGCACCGCCGAGCAGTCGGCGCGCCTGACCGCCAACCTCGGCCCGGCCACTTCCGCCGCCCGCACGACTTCGCGCCTCACCATCACACTGACCGATGTGGGGCAGGCGCCGCCGCCAACGGCCCCGGCACAACCGCCCCCTTCGCCAGCAGGCTCCCCCGCCCCACCTTCAGCCACGCCGCCCCGGCCATGGCCATCGCCAGCGCCGTCACCGTCTCCACCGCCGACACGGTGAGCACGATGACCACGAACCCCTCGCTGTGCAAGGCCGCGAACACACCCGCCGTGCCTGCCTCGCGCACCCCCAACTGGCCCATGGGCGCCAGCGCTCCGATCATGAGGTAGACGCTCGCCGCCAGCACGGCCTGGTCCGTCGGCAGCACCTGCCCCGCGGCGTGCGCCGCCAGCAGGAACCGGCAGGCCAGGATCGCCATGTCCAGCACACGCAAGGCCGAACCCAGCGCCACGGCGCCGGGGCTCGCCACCATCCGCAGCCCCTCGTGGGCACGCTCCAACATCGCTCCGCGCACCACAAGCCGCCCCGGGCGCGTCCCCTTGGCCAGCCCTTCCAGCCACGCCCACACCCGCCCGCGCGACAGAAACCGGGCCGCCATGACCATCGCCGCCATCAGCAGGACCGGGCCGCCCAGCGCCGTGATCCACCACAGCGCATCCACCCGCTCACGCCACAGCGTCGCCGCGACCGCCGGGAGCACCGTTCCCGCCGCCACGGCCCCGAACGCCCCGAAGGACGCCCCGATCGTCAGCGCGGGAACGCCGTCGCGCCGGTTGTGGATCAGCACGCGGAACAGCGCGCTGAGCTTGAACGGCAGGTACGTCAGCACGCTGGCGACGGCGTTGACCGCCTGGACGTCGATCATCCGCAGCCGGCGCACCGGCAGCAGCGCCGTCCGGAACATCGCTCCCGTCACGACGATGGACGCCGCGCTTAGCAGCGCCAGCCCCAGCACCTCCCACCAGGCCGCCTCGCCGAGCCGATGGAGTTGCTCGCGGTTCCGGGCGCTCAGCGCCACCGATGCGCACCAACCCAGCAGCCCCAGCCCCACGATGAAGCCGACCAACTGAACTGCCATCCGCGCCGCCACGCGCCGGCGCGCCCCGCCCGGCGGCGCCAACGCAGGGTTCGGGTCCTGCCCACCGACTGCGGCGCTTTCACCGTCCGCCATGCGTCGCCCCCTGCTCCCCCAGGCCCCGGCCTCTGAGCCGGAACAAGACTGTTCCCTCCCCCGGCGCGCCCGGCCACTCCTTGACCGGACTGGCCGCCTCCGTCAACCACCGGCGCACCAGGTCCGGCGTCACCACGAGGTCGTACCACCGGTCGCGCTCGCTGAGCCGGCTCAACTCGTCAAAGTTCACGAGCACGAACTCCACGCCCGCGGCCTTGATGGCCGCGGTCCACGCCGCCGGCTCGTCCGGGTGGTCGCGCACCGCCCGTCCCAGCGGCGAGGCGTCCCACGGCGTGTGAACCACCACGTTGGCCTCGAAGTAGAGCGCTCGGCTCTCACCGAGCAGGTACACGGAGCCGGCGCTGCCCTCCACCTGCAGCGGCGCGACCACCAGGTTCACGACGACCGAAGGGGGCGTGGCGCGATCCTCCAGGAACGCCAGGCGCTGATCGGGCGCCCGGGCTTCGAGAGCGTCCTCGTACACCGCCCCCGTCCACCAGCCCACGCCCGCCACGAGCACCCCGTTCGGCCCGCCTGCCCCCGCGCGTTCGGACAGGAATATCCCCACCGACCACACGGCCAGCGACAGTGGCGCCAGGGCGCACACCACCATCGCCGTCCGCTCCAGCACCCGCCCGCCGCCGCGCGACGATACCCACTTCAGCAGCACTGCCGCCCCCATGCCCACCGTTACCGCCATTGGGACCACCAGCGGGACGAGGAACCGGGACTGCAAGTGGGTCAGGGAGAGCCACCCGGCAACCGCCGCGAGCATCCCGGCCCCCAGCAGCGCCGCCACGCGCCGGGTAGGCCGCCACGCCAGTGCGCCCCCGAGTGCGACAACCGCCACGGTCGGCGCGACGGCCCACTGTTCGTGCAAGGCGCCGCGATCGGCGGACACCAGCAGGCGCAGCCGATCAAGCAGCCCGCCATCGAACCGGTGTGCCCCAGTGTAACGCGCCACCTGCTCGGGTGTCCAGTGCGAGGCGCCGAACAGGCGCGAGGCAAACGGGAATACCGGGTTGCCACTCGCCGCCCAGTTGCGCACAAGCCACGGTGCGATCGCGACGACGCCCGCGGCGGCCCCGGCGGCCATCGCCCATGCCCAGTGCCGTCGCGGGATTCCGCCCAGCAGCACGAGACCGACGACGGGTGCTCCCAGGAACGCCGTCGTGGGCTTGGCGCTGCACGCCACGCCCACCACGAACCCCGCCGCCACGGCGCGGCGCACCGGCGTCAGCCCGCTCTCGATCGCGGCGAGCAGCCCCGCCGCGCAGAGGGCCGTGACCGCCAGTTCGTTGTACGCCATCGAGCCGACGACCACGACCCACGGCAGGCAAACCACCATCGCCGCGGCGACGGAACTCGCAAACACCGCGCGCCCGTTACTCCCTGGAACTCTGGATCCCTCGATCCCTTGATCCGTACTTTTCGCCACCCCCCACACCACCCGTCCCGTCAGCGCCGCCGTCACGAGCCCCAGCCCCGCGTGCAGCATCTGGCAGCCGATCAGCCCGGTCCCTTCACCGCCGAGCGCTTTCGCACCGCCCCCCGCCAGGGCCATCACGTACAGGAACGCCGCCTCCATGTACGACGGCAGGTACGAGTACACGTTGTGCTCGACCGGCCACAGCCGCCCCGCGCCGCCATCCGCCGCCGCCCGTGCCCACTCCTTGGGCAACTCCAGGTGGTACTCCAGCACGTCGAAACCGTACCCCTCGCTACCCCAGAGCCAGCCGGGCGGGCTGCACGCGGCCAGCAGCATCACCGCAACCCCCGGTGCCGCCAGCACCGCCCAGGCCGGCATCACCGGCCATTTCTCTGGGCGCAACTCCCCCCGCACCGCCTGGTCCGCCAGCAGCCCCAGCCCCGCCGCCGCCAAGCCCCATGCCGCCCACGGCCCCGCCCGTCCCGACAAGAGCCCCAGTACGCCCAGTTGATGACACAGCCAAAGCATCGCCGCGATGCCCAGGCCGGTCTGCAGCCACACGCGGTGACCCAGCGCCTGCGGCGCTTCTGGCGCTACGGGACCCTGCACCGTCCTCCTCCACGTCACCGCCGCCATGACCAGCCGTCCCACGCCCATCGCCGCCAGAAGCCACACCGCGGCCAACCCGCCGCCCTGGATGAGCATCGAGACGGCGCTGGCCACGGCCCAGACGCGCCCCGACGAGCCCGCGCTGTGCTGGCCCACGGTCGCCAGCGTGCCCAGCAGCGCCAGCGTCAGTCCGATCGACGCCACCGGGCCCGCCCACCGCCCCCGCGTCTTGAGTTGGAGCGCCGGCATCGACCCAGTCTACGCCCTCGCTCCGTGCCCCATACCCTGGCCGCCCTCACCCCTCGTGCCCCCGACGTACGATCCCTGGATGGACCTTGCTCCCCTCCAGCCCGCGGCGGCGCCGAGTGACGAACTGCACATCACCGAGCCCCTCTGCGCTGTCTTCCGGCGCACCCTCAAGAAGGAAGGCCTCAAGTACACCCCCGAGCGGGCTCAGATCCTCGACGTCATCATCCAGATGGACGACGTCTTCGAGGCCGA
>JBGPGM010000180.1:0-5474 GCA_041483855.1 Phycisphaerae bacterium
CAGGACTTCTTCGACTTCTTGACCTCGTTCTTCGCCGGCACCGCCGACTTCAACCACGACGGCGTGACCAACTCGCAGGACTTCTTCGACTTCCTTACCGCCTTCTTTGCCCCCTGCTCGTGACGGGCCACGCGTGGCGGCGCGGCTCCCCTCATCCCTTACCCGGCGGGTGGATGTGCACCCGCGAAGCGAAACGGAACGCCGACAGTGCTCCGATGATCACCCACGGCACGGTCGAGCCGGACCTCATCTCCTTCTGCGTGGCGTCCCAGATGTGCCACCACCGCAGGTGGTCGTTGCCCCAGTAGTAGATCCAGCGCGTCGTGGCGAACGAGACCCCCACCCAGACGAGCAGCGTCAGCAGGGCCGCGGCCAGCCCAAGGCGGGCCGAGCCGACCCGCGCCGCCTGGATCGTGCCCCAGCCGATGACCACGCCCGCGGGATAGACCATCCAGTCCGAGCGGTTGTTGATCAGGAACGCCAGCCCGAACCAGACCGCCGCGGTCAGCAGCGCGGTGATGGCGCAAGTCACCAGGCCGCGCCGGTGGTGCCCGGTGCGGCGCTGCCCGGCCGCCGCCTCCGGCGATCCGCGGGTCGGCCCGGGCGACGGACGGACCGGGCGGTCGTGCCCGAAGCGCTCGATCAGCGGGGCAATCGGCGCAAGCGAGCCGATGGGTCGTTCGATCCCGGCCGCGGCGGGGGTGGCCGCCTTGTACTCGCCGACCGAACACAGGTAGTCGCGCAGCCGGTCCTCCAGGTCCGCGGGCCAACCCAGGTCCAGTTCGGCGTAGAGGCGTTTCAGTTCGCCGATCGGGTCGGCGATCAGGTCCTCGTAGCGAACCTGGGCGAGATGGCCGGGCGCGACAGCCAGCTCGGCCTCGGCGAAACGTTCCTCGGATTCCACGTACTCCTCGACGATGCGGCGCTGGGTCTCAGCCTGGTCGGGCGCATCCTGGAGGTTGTACATCTCCATGCGCTTCATCATGGCCACGTTGGACCGCACGACGGCCACGGGCGAACGGCTGATATGGATGAACTTCACACCCGGGCTCGTCAGCAGGTCGATCAGTTGCGGGACCCGGGCCGTATGGCTGGGCGTCTTGAGCAGGATCCGCCGGCGCGGCGACAGGAGCGAGAGTTTCCAGACGAACGCCCACTGGTAGCGCCGCCAACGCGACATCTCGGCCGGCGTCAGGCCCGTCAGGAAATGGAACCGCCGGTAATGGTCGTACCGGTCCGGCACGATGACGCGCCCGGGCAGGCTGGACGCGACCGCCCAGTTGTTCAATGCGAAGTCGTCCTCCGCCGGCCACTCGGGGCCGAAGGGGACATCATCCTGCGGCCGGCTATTGGCCAGGAACGGGATCAGGAAGAGGCGCAGGAACGTCCACGCGACGACGAAGCCCTGCGGCGCCAACGTCTGGTGCCACTTCGGGGCGCGGCAGCGGGTGTCGCAACTGAGCAGGTTGTGCAGGTGCGTGGTGCCGGAGCGGAAGTAGCCGAGGATGACGACGGTCCCGGGGGGATGGTGCAGGATGTAGCGCGCACGCCGCCCCACGATGGCCAGGATCGGGGCCAGGATCAGGCGCTCGGGAAGAGTCAGCGCCATGCCGAGCGTGGAGGTAAGCAGGCCGACGAGCAGGCGGAGCCAGTAGCGTGCCGGCACGCGTGCCGGCGGGGCCAGCAGCAGGCGGGCCCACGCGTCCAGCGGCGCAAACGCCATGAAATGAAGGTACGGGAAGGCTATCGGGCCGCGGCTCGCGGCGCGGGCGTCGGGTTCCGGGGCTCGGGTCTCGGGTACAAGCATGCTCACGCCCTGGCCCACGCCCCGATGCCCGGAGCCCGATGCCCGGAGCCCGATGCCCGGAGCCCGATGCCCGGGCCCCGGCGCGGAGTCTACGCGTCAGGGGCCGGCCACATTCAGCGGGAGTGGGCGATGGCCGGTGCCGGTGGGCGCGTCTAACGTCTTCAACTCAGACTGAAAGCAGGTGCCCGCATGACGGTGGCCCAGGTATCTCGAACTGAAACAGCCCGGCACGATGGCCGGCGGCTTGGCCTTGGCGAGCCCGACCCAGCCCTGGAGCCGATCCGGGCCAGAGTGCGGCGCGGCCAACGCCTGACGCTCGACGAGGGCGACCTGCTCTACAGCACGCCGGACCTCTGGACCGTGTGCGAACTGGCGGACCTGGTGCGCCGCCGCCTGCACGGCGACATCGGGTACTACAACATCAACCGCCACCTGAACTACTCGAACGTCTGCGCCCTCTCGTGCAAGTTCTGCGAGTTCTACCGCAAGCAGGACGAGCTCGGGGCGTACACCCGCGACATGGACTACGTGCGCCACGAGGTGCGCAAGGCCGTCGAGGGCGGCGCCACGGAGGTCCACAGCGTCGGCGGGCTCAACCCCTACCTGCCGTGGGAGTACTACCCGGACTTGGTGCGCACGATCCGCCGGACCGCCCAGGAACTTGGCAGCGACCTGCACGTCAAGGCGTTCACGGCCGTCGAGGTCGTCCACCTGGCGAAGATCGCCAAGGTGTACAAGCAGTCGGACCGCGTCGCCGGTATCCGCTGGGTCCTGGAGCGGCTCAAGGAGGCGGGGCTCGGGTCGCTCCCCGGCGGCGGGGCGGAGGTCTTCGACGACCGCGTCCACGACGAGGCCTTCAAGGGCAAGATCCGCTCCGACGTCTGGCTCGACGTCCACCGCACCGCGCACGAACTGGGCCTGAACACCAACGCGACCATCCTCTACGGCCACATCGAGGACCGGCACGAGCGGCTGGTGCACATGGACATGCTCCGCCGAGCGCAGGATGTCGCCCTGGCGCGCCTGGGCAATGGGGGCGGAGCCAGCCCCTCCGGCTGCTTCCAGGCCATCATCCCCCTCCCGTTCTTCCCCGACGGCAGCGACCTGGAGCACCTGCCCGGGCCCTCGGGGCTCGAGAACCTGCGGACCCTGGCGATCTGCCGGCTGATGCTGGACAACTTCCCGCACGTCAAGGCGTTCTGGATCATGCAGACGCTCCCCATGGCCCAACTCATGCTCCAGAACGGCGCCGACGACATCGACGGCACCGTCGTCTGGTACGACATCACCAAGGTCCCTCAGCGCGCCGGGGTGGGTGGCCAGGCTGGCGGCGGCGACGAGGGTGGGGAGGCGGAGGAGTGGGGGCCGGGGACACACCAGGAGGTGACCACCTGGACGCTCCAGAAGGCCATCCGCGATGCCGGCTTCGAGCCCGTCGAGCGCGACACGCTCTATCGGCGCGTACGCCGCGATGGCAAGCAGTGGTGGGTAGACGAGCCTTGATGCTCGGCTGCGTCACCAGCATCTTCCCCGTGCGCGGCCTGCCCGATCCGATCGGCTAACCTCTGGCCGCATGGCCGCTACCGTCCACGACCCCTACTCCGCCCTCCGCCACCCCAACTACCGCCGCTTCGCCTCCGGCTGGACCGTCGCGACCATCGCCCTGCAGATGCAGAGCGTCGCCGTCGGGTGGGAGTTGTACGAGCGGACCAACTCCGCCATGGCCCTCGGGATCCTCGGCCTCGTCCAGGCGCTACCCGTCATCATCCTCGCCCTCCCCGCCGGGCACACCGCCGACACGCTCGACCGCCGGCGCATCGTCTTCCTCAGCCAGGTCGTCTACTCCTTCTGCTCCGCCGCCCTGGCCTTCCTCTCTTGGTCCCACGGGCCGGTCGCCGCGATGCTTGCCGTCCTCACCGTCGCGGCCTGCGCCAAGGCCTTCAACAGCCCCGCCCGCGGGTCGCTCCTGCCCCTCCTCGTGCCCGAGCAGGACTTCCACAACGCCATCACCTGGAATAGCGGCGTCTTCCATTTCTGCGCCGCCGCCGGGCCGCCGCTCGGGGGGTTCGTCATCCGCTGGACCGGCGCCGCCTGGCCGGTCTTCGCGATCGCGGCCGGCGGCGCCCTCATCTTCGCCGTGTCCCTGCTTGGCGTACGCCCGCGGGCGCAGCAACGGGCGACGGGAGCGCGGTCGCTGCGGGCGATGGCCGCGGGGATGGGCTATGTCTGGCGAGAGAAGACGATCCTCTCCGCGATCACGCTCGACCTGCTGGCGGTGCTGCTGGGAAGCGCCACCAGCCTGCTGCCGATCTACGCGCGCGACATCCTCGACGCCGGCCCCATCGGCCTGGGCCTGCTCAAGGCCGCCCCCTACGCCGGGGCGCTCCTCATGGCCCTGCTCCTGGCCCACCGTCGCCCCTTCCGTCGCGCCGGACGGGCCCTGCTCCTGTCCGTGGCCGCGTTCGGCGCCGCCACCATCGTCTTCGGCCTGTCCCGTTCCCTGCCCCTCTCGCTGGCGATGCTGCTCCTGGCCGGCGCGGCCGACAACATCAGCGTCGTCATCCGCCACGTGCTCGTGCAGGTGCGCACGCCCGACGCGCTCCGCGGCCGCGTCGCCGCCGTCAACAGCGTCTTCATCGAGTCCAGCAACGAACTGGGCGGCTTCGAGTCCGGCCTGGTCGCGTCCCTCTTCTCGCCGGTGATCTCCGTCGTCAGCGGCGGGATCGGCACGATCCTGGTCGTGCTGGGGATCGCCCTGATCTGGCCGCAGATCCGCCGGCTGGGCTCGCTCTCGGAGCCGGCCGCCCAGGCTCCGCGCGCCGCCACCTGAACCGCCCGGTGCCACAACTGTTCCTTCTCTCACGGACAGTCGTGCGAATCAGACCCGAAACACGACTTTGCTCGAAGCAGCAAAGTCATGCCACTCGCCCCCCAACCTCATCCGTGCCCTCCTCCGTGTTCTCCGTAGTGAACTCTTCCGGGCATCACCCGCACCCCGCGAAGAACGCCGTGAGGAAGTCGAAGAAGTCTTGGCTGTTGGTGACGCCGTCGCCGTTGAAATCGGCGTTCCCCGCGAAGAACGCCGACAGGAAGTCAAAGAAGTCCTGGCTGTTGACCATGCCGTCACGGTTGAAGTCAGCGCGGCAGGGCGCGGGCCCGCAACCAAAGTCGAAGATGTAGGCCGAACCGGCGTCGGTCCCGCCCACGTGGTCGTCGAGCCACGACCCGACCACCGCCGTGTCGCCCGACAGCGCGACCGAGATTCCGAAAGCGTCATCCGCCGCGCCGTCGGAGGCGACCAGTCTGGCCTGCTGGGTCCAGACGCCGCCGCTGCGGATGAAGACGTACGCCGAGCCGGCGTCGGCCCCGCCCGGGGTGTCGTCGTAGACCGCCCCGACCACCGCCTTGTCCCCCGAGATCCCGACCGACCAGCCGAAGAAGTCGGACGCGCCCGCATCGAGCGCGGTCAGTTTCTGCTGCTGGGTCCAGACGCCGGCGCAACTGCGGACGAACACGTAGGCCGAGCCGGCATCGGCCCCGCCCGCGTTGTCGTCGCCGATCGCCCCGACCACCGCCGTGTCGCCCGACAGCGCGACCGACCAGCCGAAGTAGTCAGTCCCCGCCGCGTCGGAGGCGGTCAGTTTGGCCTGCTGGGTCCAGGTCGTCC